>NZ_JAKKRM010000072.1:0-509 GCF_025654295.1 Shewanella sp. SM23 | reverse complement strand
GCCATCGGCACTGGTGACCGTGATGTCACGGGTCAGGGTTTCACCCGCCTTGAGTGACTGCACGTCGCTGTGGCTGTTGTTTAAGGTGTAGGTCCAGTTACCGTCGGCATCAATGCTGAAGAAACCGTAGTTGCCATCGGCGACATTGGTTTGTACTTGGAATACCGCTTCGCCGTTGTCGACGTCGGTGACGGTTAAGGTGCCGGCCACCGTTTGTACTGTGCCTGGCAGGGTGTCGGAATCGCCGTCTTCGGTGACGGTGCCAGCATCGCTGTCGCCGTTACCGAGCGTGATGTCAGCGGGATCGTTCGCGCCGACAATGGTGATGGTCACGGTGTGGCTGGCGGTGCCATCGGCACTGGTGACCGTGATGTCACGGGTCAGGGTTTCACCCGCCTTGAGTGACTGCACGTCGCTGTGGCTGTTGTTTAAGGTGTAGGTCCAGTTACCGTCGGCATCAATGCTGAAGAAACCGTAGTTGCCATCGGCGACATTGGTTTGYACTTGGA
>NZ_JAKKRM010000071.1:0-552 GCF_025654295.1 Shewanella sp. SM23 | reverse complement strand
GCCAATGGCATTGCCCGGTAGCTACGTTCGGAATCGATAACCGCTGAAAGCATCTAAGCGGGAAGCGAGCCCTAAGATGAGTCATCCCTAGGAATTTAATTCCTCTAAAGAGCCGTTCGAGACTAGGACGTTGATAGGCATGGTGTGTAAGCGTTGTGAGGCGTTGAGCTAACATGTACTAATGACTCGAGAGGCTTAACCATACAACCCAGATGGGTTTTACAAAGAAGCCTTAGACAGAATATAAACACTTAATGAAGTGTGGACTCAAAAAGCAATCAGCTTTTCAAATTTTAATTAAAAGGTTAATTACGCAGGAAATTGTTAGGCTGACAAAGCCGTGACGAGCGAGGCGCGGAGTGTACGTTAGTACATGAGCACAGTAGCGAGGAAACAATGCCGTCAGACGGACAATTAACCAGTAAGAATTTGCTTGGTGACAATAGCCTTGTGGAACCACCTGATCCCATCCCGAACTCAGAAGTGAAACGCAAACGCGCCGATGGTAGTGTGGGGTCTCCCCATGTGAGAGTAGGTCATCGCCAAGCAAGC
>NZ_JAKKRM010000008.1:0-202319 GCF_025654295.1 Shewanella sp. SM23 | reverse complement strand
GGTTTCTTCAGCATTGATGCCGACGGTAACTGGACCTACACCTTAAACAACAGCCACAGCGACGTGCAGTCACTCAAGGCAGGTGAAACCCTGACCCGTGACATCACGGTCACCAGTGCCGATGGCACCGCCAGCCACACCGTGACCATCACCATTGTCGGCGCGAACGATCCCGCTGACATCACGGTCGGTAACGGCGACAGCGATGCTGGCACCGTCACCGAAGACGGCGATACCGACACCCTGCCAGGCACAGTACAAACGGTGGCCGGCACCTTAACCGTCACCGACGTCGACAACGGCGAAGCGGTMTTCCAAGTGCAAACCAATGTCGCCGATGGCAACTACGGTTTCTTCAGCATTGATGCCGACGGTAACTGGACCTACACCTTAAACAACAGCCACAGCGACGTGCAGTCACTCAAGGCRGGTGAAACCCTGACCCGTGACATCACGGTCACCAGTGCCGATGGCACCGCCAGCCACACCGTGACCATCACCATTGTCGGCGCGAACGACTATCCAGTAATAAATTCCGTATCAAATGCTACGGTATCTGAAGAGGGGCTACTTAACGGTATAATTGATGTTATTGGTAATTCTGATACTACAGATGATGTTTCTGCTAGCGGCACAATAAATATTAATGATGTTGATGGTGACTCTTTAAGCGTTTCACTTTCTGGCCCAACAGAATTAATGTCAGGCGGACAAGCTGTAAATTGGCTCTGGGATGCGAATACACAAACACTAATAGGCTACACAGGTGTTATTGGCGGCTCTTCCTATGTTGAAGTTATGGCTGTAGTTCTAACCGCTCCAACTTCTGGTGATTCCAATTGGACCTATGATGTGACTTTAAAGGCACCACTTGATCATCCAGACACTACATCTGAAGATACTATTACATTCGATATAGGTATTACTGTTAATGATAATCATGGTGGCACCTCTACAGGTAGCTTTAGTGTTACGGTTGAAGATGACGCACCTGAAATCGCATCTATTAGCCCTGTCGAAGTAACGAATATAGATATTCCTGATACTTTAGTCGGTCTATTCTCTCTAACTGGCTATAGTGGCAACAACAATCTTCTTGATTTTGATGGTTTTACGATCACAGCCAAAGGATTTACCTCTTCAACAAACTCTAATTTAATTGATGCCGCAATCTATGGAAGTGGTAACGGGATAGGAGTTAGCAGTGTAGGGGCTCCTTATCATAATCTCGCGAACGAAGTCGATTTCCGTAAATTTGCAGATGGAAGTTCTGCATCTGAAGAAATCATCATTACTCTCGATCCAGGTACTGTTGCCTACGGCGTGAATATCCAGTTTTCCCATATGTTTGGCGGCGAACTAGAAGTCGGTGTCGTCGAGTTTTGGCGAGATGGCCAACTTATCGCAACTCAAACATTTAGTTCAGATGCCAGCAGTGGCAACTATGCGGCCAACTTCCAAGCCTTACAAGGTGGCTTTGACAAAATGGTCATCAAAGCCCTTGATAATGGCAAAGGTCCAAGTAGCGGTGATAATAGTGACTTCACTGTTACAGCTATTGAGTTTTTAGGCACTGCAACACCACCGGCAATCGCCTTTGCATCAGGAACAGTAACCCCAGAATGGGGTGCAGATGGTAAAGGTTCGCTCACCTTACAAGGTAGTGATGAAACCAATTTGTTCACGGCAGCAGGCAGTGCAATCACTATAACCCAAACGGCAAATACACTAATTGGGGTTGATGCAGCTGGTCACTTGGTATTCAAACTTGAGTTTACCCCAGGTACAGGTCAATGGGACTTTCATCAATATCAAGAGATGTTACAACCTAGCGATGGTGATATTGATTTCAAAGTAAGAGCCACTGATGGAGATGGCGATCATACAGATGGTACTTTCTCTGTTATTCCACAAGTTTATGTTGATACAACGCCACCTTCGGCACCTGAAGTACGCATCATCGATGATGTAAATGATGACGCGTATTTGACGAGTACAGAGATAGGTAATAATGGCGTTCAAATACAGGTCAAAATTAATGCGAGTGACTTTAATACTGGCGGCAGTGTACATCTAGAAATCGATAATGCAGGTAATAATAGTACAGTAGACCTCATTCTTGACAATGGCGTACTGAAATTTAGTAATGGTGCTCTAGCAACAGGTTACACCTATACAAATGGTGTTATTACTTGGACAGAGCCTACTCCAACTGCAGGTCAGGCAATCTCAGTCACCGCCACTCAAACTGATAGTGCGAATAATGAATCAGCTGAAGGCACGGATAATGCTACCGTTATTGATGCGACTGACGATCGTTATACCATCGACGAAGATCAGCAGCTAACGGGTAATGTTCTTACCAATGATCAACTCGGCAATCTGAGCATCACTAGCTTCAGAGTCATGTATAACGGTATGCAAACCAGTTTTAACGCTGGGCAAACCGTTACCTTGGCCGTGGGTAGCTTATTAATACAAGCTAATGGTGAATTCCAGTTTATTCCAAATGATAACTGGGCAGGCGAAATGCCAAGTGTAACCTACACAACAAATACTGGTTCCACAGCAGCACTTGATATCACTGCCTTACCTATAGCAGATAAGCCTGTAGTTAACGTTATTCTGACTGATAATGGCATACCGCTTTACAGTAACTTTAAGACTTCAGGTATCACTACCGAACAATTCCGTACGAGCGATTTTACTACCGCACCATTTAATACTGGTACGCGTACTATTGATAATACTTCCGGACAAGATCAGTTGCTCGGTACTGGGGGGAACGATCATCTTGTCAGCGCAAATGGCGGCGGTGATCTACTCTACGGTATGGATGGTGATGACATACTCGTCGGCAGTGATGCCGTTCAAGGTGACTCTCTCTATGGCGGAACAGGAAATGATGTTCTTGTTGCTGGTCTAGGTAATGACGGACTCTACGGTGGTGCAGGAACAGATATCGCCGTACTTCTTGGCAACCGAGCCGACTACATAATTGAGAAAGGCACAGGCTACTCTAGCAATGATCGTTGGTTCAACTTCTTTGTAACTGAAAATGGCATCGGTGTTACTAAGGCCCTGCATGATGTTGAGTATGTGCAATTCAAGGATGGCATATACGCAATCAATCAAATCACAGGTGAACTCACATTAGAACAGCCTACAGCTGTAGACTATCCAATCGAAATTAATGTGTCACTTGCGGATCGAGACGGTAGCGAAAGCATCGATAGCATTCAGCTCAGTGGTTTACCCGAAGGCACCTTACTCTACAGCAGTAACGGTACATTGATGGGGACTGCAGATGCAGACGGTAATATTCTTCTAAATCATGGCAGCGTATGGAACAGTGCATCCTTAGATGTCAATCTGACAGGATTAACATTAAGGGTTCCTGGTGAATATGCAGGTCAAGTCAACCTCGTTGTCGAAGCTGTATCAAGAGAGTCAGGTACAGACCTAACCAATACTGCAACAGATGCAGATAGCGTCATTCTTAGCTACTTCAGTGGTCATGAAGGAGAGCCTGGCGATCAAAATCTTAACTTTGGTAATGAGCACAACATTGTGGTCGGCGATTTAGACGGTAGCGTTATTTTGCCAGGTCAAAACTACAATATCGCCTTTATGGTTGATAGTTCTGGCAGTATAAATAGCGCCACGTTGAGTACAATGACTGATCAATTAGCGCAGGTATTTGAAACACTTAAAGCCAGCGCAGGTTCAAATGGTGCTGGGGTTGTAAAATTATTCCTTGTCGACTTTGACTCCCATGGCAACAAGAGTATTAGCGTAGACTTAAGTTCGCCAAATGCTCTGTCCCAACTGCAAACTATATTACAAAGCATGGTTTCAGGTGGTAACACTAACTATGAAGACGTATTTAAAACTACGGCAAATTGGTTTAGTAGTGCAGATGCAACAGGAAATGCGGGAGCAACGAACCTGGCTTACTTCATTACTGATGGACAAGCAAATAGATACAATACTAATGAGGGATCAAATCCATTGATAGATGATTGGATTAATAACTCTAAAGATGTTTATCTCAATACTCTATTACAAAATGGTTATATACCAGGACAAGTGTATAAGTCTAATAACTACACAATTATTAATGCAGCTGGTGAAGTGTTTAAAATAGATACGCAGGGAAAATCTAGCCTGATTGGTTATATGCGCCCTAATGGTACTGGTACCTATGAATACTCAAGTCTAGGAAGCAATAGTGGTAGCATTGATAGCCAATCTCAAAGTGGTTTCGCATTCTTATCAGCCCTTGGCGTCACAGTAGCTGCAATCGGAATGGGTTCAAGCTTAAACAATAGTGACTTACTTCCTTACGATTCGGACGGACATATCCAAACGGGTGTCAACGCTGAGGATTTAGCTGATGCGATCATTGGTACTCCAATTACCCAACTGCCAGGATCTGATACCATCAACGGTGGTAACGGCGACGATATACTCTTTGGTGATGCCATCAACTTTAACGGTATCAGTGGCCAAGGTTATGTTGCCATCAAAGATTATGTTGCTGATCAGCTAGGGGTAGCTGCAGTAACCGATGCCCAAGTACATAGATATATTACTGAGCATGCATCTGATTTTGACCAATCTGGTGCCAGTGATAAGGCAGATGTTCTTATCGGCGGACAAGGTAATGACATACTTTATGGGCAAGGTGGGAATGATCAGCTTTACGGCGGTAATGGTAATGATCTTATATTTGGTGGTGCTGGTAACGATACTATTATTGGTGGCCTAGGAAACGATAAACTAACGGGTGGGACTGGTGCTGATACTTTCGTCTGGCGCTATGCAGAAACGGGAACAGACCATATCACTGACTTTAATATCCATGAAGATAAATTGGATTTAAGCGATTTACTCCAAGGTGAAAGTAACAACACACTACACAGTTATTTAAACTTTAGCTTAGTTAGTGGTTCAACTGTGATTGATATCGATGGCAATAAAGACGGTGTGTTTGAGCAGCATATCGTTCTTGACGGTGTTGATTTGTATAGTGCGTATAACACTACAACAGAGACTGGCATTATTAATGGCCTACTAGGTACTAATGGCAGCGGTCCGTTAATTGTTGATACTCAGCCAGTCACACCAGAACCAAGTTCAGGTCTTGCACCATTGAATAGCAATGAGCAGCATAATATCCCTTAGACAAAATCGTTTGGATGGCCTATAGAAATATAGGCCATCATGACCGATACTTGCCATAACCATATAAAAATCCAAAGGATAAGTAATTAGGTGTCAGCTGCAGCTTCTGAAAAAATTGATCAATGGACCATTTCAGCCTCACAAAGAGTGTTAGTGGATCCTTTGCTGGATTGTTTAGTGTTACTCACTGAGCATTTTGGCAATCCGTGCTCGAGCGATTCGCTTGCGGCAGGTTTACCCTTGTCAGGTACCGTGTTATCACCCGACTTATTGCCTCAGGCGGCTTCAAGAGCGGGTCTAGCGGCTAAGCTATCTCGAAAAGGCTTAAACGAAGTATCACCTATATTGCTCCCCTGTATTTTATTATTAAAAGACAAAAAAGCCTGTATATTGCGAGAACTTGATGTTGCATCAGATAAAGCAATTATTCAATTACCCGAGACGGGCGGTGAAGAAACACTGACAATTGAGTCGCTCGAAGCCTTATATGTGGGATATTTATTCTTAGTCAAACAAGAATACCGTGGCGACATGGGCTTTGATGTTTATCTACACGATAATAAAACCCACTGGTTAGTCCAAACCCTCAAAGATTCAGCACCCATTTATCGTGATGCATTAATCGCTTCTGTATTGGTGAATTTATTCGCCTTAGTTTCACCGTTATTTATTATGAATGTGTATGACAAAGTCGTCCCAAACCTCGCCTTTGAATCCCTTTGGGTTTTAGCGATTGGTGCGGCGATTGCCTATATGTTCGATCTTATCATGCGGCAACTTAGAAGTTACCTCATTGATGTTGCAGGAAAAAAAGTAGATATTATTGTCTCATCACGCTTATTTGCTAAAGCAATTGGTATTCCCCTAGAAAAACGTTCTCCTAGTATCGGCGGCATGGCGAAACAGTTAGGTGAATTCGATAATATTCGTGAAATTTTAACTTCGGCAACGATCACAACTTTAGTCGATCTCCCCTTCGCGATATTTTTCTTAATCATTATTTTTATTGTCGCAGGTGATCTCGCTATAGTTCCAGTCATTGGCGGCATCATCATTATTGGCTTCACGCTTTATATTCAACCTAAACTCAAAGCGGCAATTGAAGAAGGCAATAAATTTTCAAGCTTAAAACATGGGCATTTAATCGAGAGCTTATCAGCGCTAGAGTCAATTAAAGCTAATGGTGCTGAAGGAATTGTGCAAAAAAGCTGGCAACAGATGATAGGCCACAGTGCAAACTGGCAATTAAGGTCAAAAAAGCTCTCCAACTCTGTATCGAACGTAGCGAACTTTACGGTGCAATTTACCGTTGTCTGCGTGGTGATTTTGGGCGTTTATCGTGTGGCTGATAATGCGATATCTATGGGCGGAATTATTGCTGCGGTCATGCTATCGAGCCGCGCCATTTCACCTATGGCACAACTTGCAGGCCTGATGACTAGAGCAAACCACACAGCCAGTGCACTACGTCAACTGAATGAAATCATGACTCAAGAAGATGAGTTTGAAAATAAAGGACATTTAGTTAGCAAACAAAGACTCATAGGCAAGATCAATGCTGATCATGTTGGTTTTAGTTATCCAGGTTCTGAAAAGCCTGTGTTGCATCCGATGTCGCTGACGATTAATCCTGGCGAACGCATTGCCATTATCGGTCGAAATGGTTCAGGTAAAAGTACGCTAGCTAAGCTACTGGTTGGGCTATTTCAACCCACGGCAGGAAGCTTGCGCTACGACGGTTTAGACTCAGCACAGATTCATCCGAGTGATTTACGTCGTAATTTTGGCTACCTACCCCAAGATGTCACCCTATTCCATGGTTCTATTCGCGATAATATTTTATTTGGTACACGTCAAGTCACTGAACATCAACTCATCCGCGCGGTACAGCTTTCTGGTGTGAGTCAATTCACTAACCTAGAGGCTGAAGGCCTAGACCAACAGGTCGGCGAAGGCGGCATGTCACTCAGTCGCGGGCAAAGACAAACTGTCGCCCTTGCTCGCGCCACACTGAATGATCCCCCAGTGTTACTGATGGATGAGCCTACGGCGAGTTTAGATGCTCGCGCTGAACAACAATTTATTCGTTCAATGCAAAATGTCAGCAAAGATAGAACGTTAATTCTTATTACCCACAAGATGCATTTATTGCAACTCGTCGACCGCATTATTGTACTTGAACGCGGCCATGTGGTTGCCGATGGACCTAAAGCAGAAGTGCTAGAAAAACTCAATTTTGGCCTAGTGAACGGAGAGGCTAAAAGATGAGTAACCATTTAACAACAAACGACTTAGACATGGTTGATGATGTCTATGGCGCCATGATGACAGACGCTCCCAGCGGACACAGATTAATCATATGGGCACTTGCTGCTATGGTAGTGTGTTTTTTACTGTGGGCGGGGTTTGCTCAATTAGATAAGGTTACGACTGGAACGGGAAAAGTGATTCCTTCATCACAAGTTCAAGTTATCCAAAGTCTAGATGGCGGCATAATGCAAGAACTCTACGTTCAAGAAGGTGAGATAGTCACAAAAGGGCAGCCTTTAGTACGTATTGATGATACCCGCTTTCGCTCCGACTTTGCTCAACAAGAGCAAGAGGTTTATGGCTTAAAAACCAATGCTATCCGCATGCGCGCCGAACTCGACAGCATTCTAATATCAGACATGACCTCTGATTGGCGTGAACAAGTGCTAATCACTAAAGAAGCATTGATATTCCCTGAAGCTATCATTGCTGCGGAACCCGCCTTAGTGAAAAGACAACAAGAGGAATACAACGGACGCTTAGATAACTTAAGTAACCAACTTGAGATCCTCGTACGTCAAATTCAACAAAGACAGCAAGAAATTGATGATCTCGCCTCTAAAACAACGACATTAACGACGAGCATGCAGCTAATCTCCCGCGAGCTTGAACTCACTCGACCTTTAGCCAAAAAAGGTATTGTTCCTGAAGTTGAGTTACTCAAACTCGAACGCACGGTAAACGACTTGCAAGGTGAATTGAATTCAATGCGTTTACTCCGCCCTAAAGTGAAAGCTGCATTAGATGAGGCTATCTTAAAACGCCGTGAAGCCGTATTTGTTTACGCTGCAGAACTGCGCGCACAGCTCAATGAAACTCAAACCCGCCTCTCTCGCATGAATGAAGCACAAGTTGGCGCGCAGGATAAAGTCAGTAAAGCGATTATCACCTCCCCTGTTAATGGCACCATTAAAACCACACATATCAATACACTGGGTGGTGTAGTGCAACCTGGGATCGATATTATCGAGATAGTACCGTCGGAAGATCAACTGCTGATAGAAACTAAAATCTTGCCTAAAGATATCGCTTTCTTACATCCAGGATTACCCGCCGTAGTAAAAATTACCGCCTATGATTTTACCCGCTATGGCGGCCTTAAAGGAACTGTCGAACATATTAGTGCCGACACTTCTCAAGATGAAGAAGGCAATAGCTACTATCTCATCAGAGTTAGGACTGCAGAATCTAGTTTAACCAAAAACGATGGCACACAGATGCCAATTATTCCGGGAATGTTAACTTCAGTTGACGTTATCACGGGGCAAAGATCCATACTTGAGTACATTTTAAATCCAATTTTAAGGGCTAAGGACACAGCGCTCAGAGAGCACTAAGCCTTTTTTTTATAAACCGGGAGGTTGGTCATGAAGACTTCAGCAATACGACAATTTCAATGTTCAAAGATAGCCATAGTGCTGTCATTAATCCTGTTACCTTTATCGGCTCAAAGTCAGACGTTAGAACAAGCCGTTGCACATACGCTAGATACAAACCCAGATTTACGAGTGGCATTCAACCGCTTTAAAGCGCGAGAAGAACAAGTTAATCAAGCGATAGCAGGCTATATGCCAACTATTGATGTCAATGGTGGCTACGGTTACGAACAAACCGACAGCGTATCGACACGTAGACGACCCAATATCGGCGAAGTCGATAGCAAAGGGGTGGCTGAATTAAATCCCGGAGAGTTTGGTGTTAGCATAAAACAAATGCTTTTCGATGGTTTCTACACCAGCAGTGAAGTTGATCGTTATAGCTTTGAAGCTAGCGCAGACCAATGGGCACTGCTTGCTGCAGCTGAAGATATGGCACTCGATGTCAGTAAAGTCTATCTCAACTATTTACGCACCGATGAAGTGTTAAAATTAGCCGAGAAAAACCTTAACAGCCATAAAGAAATTTATGACCAGATTAAACAACGTACTGACTCAGGTTTAGGCTCAATCGCAGATCTCTCCCAAATCTCGGGACGTTTGGCGCGTGCTAATGCTAACGTTATTTCTGCTCGCAACAATTTACTTGATGCAAAAGCACAGTACGTCAAAATTGTAGCGGCGGCACCGGCAGACTTAATATTACCAGTGCCAGATGCAGACATGCTGCCAAAGGATCTTAGCTCTGGCATTATTGTTGCGCAAGAGAATCACCCCATACTCAAATCTGCAGCAAACGATATTAGTGCCGCAGAAAATGAACGCTCTTCAGTACAATCCAATTACTATCCTCAGGTTTCTTTAGAACTGAATGGTAACTGGAATAACGATATTAGCGGCGAAGATGGAATATCAGGTGCTGGTGCTTTCCGCAGTGATGTGGGTGGCCATAGTAACGATCTCGTCGCCATGGTGAGGGTGAGATACAACTTATTTGCGGGTGGTAAAGATCTTGCCCGTGAAAAAGAAACTGCTTACAAGTTAGGTGAAGCGAAAGAAATCCGCCAACGTGCCCAACGTGAAGTTGTTGAAGGGGTAAACCTAGCTTGGAACGCATTTGAAATGCTAGCGCCGCAAAAACAATATATTCGCGATCATGTCGTGGCCGCAAAGGATACTCAAACAGCCTATGCACAACAGTTCAACTTAGGCCAACGCAGTCTACTCGACTTATTAGATACCGAAAATGAGCTCTTCGAGGCGCGTAAAGACTACTTACAAGCTGAATATGATGAAGTTATTGCTAAGTATCGCGTGCTCAATTCTACAGGGCGATTATTAGACTCACTTAAAGTGACAAGACCTGATGCGTGGCGCGGAGAGCGCAATTATGAAGGAGGAGCTAACAAATGAAAACTCTCACATTTTTTCTAAGTGTCACTCTTTTAGCTGGTTGTTCGATGCGCGATACGGTTAATATTGACGAAATGGTCACAACTCAAACCTATGATCTATCTGATAAAGATAGCGATGGTGTCATTGAAGCACGTGAACGCTGCAACGACACCGCCCAAGGGGCAGGTATTGATAACTATGGCTGTGGCAAAATAAAAGCGATTAACGAGCGAAAGGAAATAAATATTTTATTCCCGAATGACTCTGCTTATATTGCGCCTGAGTACTATCCTCAAATTGAAGAGGTGGCTATTTTTCTACGTCAGTATCCAACGACCAAAGTGACTATCGAAGGTCACACGAGTCGCACAGGAACCGATGAACGAAATACAGTATTATCTCAAGAACGTGCAAATGCTGTCACCGCAGTACTGGCTGAACGCTTTAGTATTGATAGAAGTCGATTAACTGCTATTGGATATGGTTCTAGCCGCCCAATTGTTTTAGAACAGACGCCGGAAGCAGAAATTCGTAACCGTCGTGTTGTTGCAGAAGTCACTGGTGATGATACGGCAGCAGACATGAAATGGACAATTTACTCGGTCGATGACAACTCAAAATAAAGGACTAACACATTAGGTTATGAACGGCAGACTTGATTATAAAGATTCATTATTGCGAGTCTGCCGCTTTAGCCTAATAGCGTCAGCCCTAGGCATATGTTGCCTATATGCGGCCCCCACACAAAACCTTGATGAAGTGAAGATAACTTCAACCCTAGAAAAACATTACGGCGAACGTGCTGGAATGCGAGCAAGGGCTTGGTTCAAAGTGTTATCGGAAGCGAGTACGCTAGATGAAAAAGAAAAGTTATTGAAGGTGAATAACTTTTTTAATTTATTCCGTTTTGTGGATGACAGTAAATTATGGGGAGACTCGAATTATTGGGCAACGCCGATGGAGTTTATTGGTGTGAATGGCGGTGATTGCGAAGACTTTTCGATCGCAAAATACTTCACCCTACTCCAACTTGGTGTTCAAGAGGACAAGATGCGGATCACTATGGTTAAAGCCACTACGGTTAATCAATACCACATGGTATTGGCTTACTATGAAACACCATCATCAATTCCTTTAGTGCTCGATAATCTTGACCATGAAATAAAACCCGCCACAAAAAGAAAAGATCTACTGCCTGTTTATAGCTTTAACGGTAAACAGTTATGGCTCAATAAAGAGCAAGGTCGAGGCGTGCTGGCAGGGTCCTCAAAACGATTAGAAAAATGGAACGATCTTAACCATAGATTAGGTGTTGACCGTCTTAGGCAACCAAAATTAAAACTGGAGTAGCACCAAAAATGACACTGTTTAGACAGATTTATTCGCTGCTTTTTAGCCTATTCTTGCTTGTAGTTGCAAGCCTTGGCTATGTGCAATTCACTGAGACTCAAAGCTTTTTAACAAAGCAAATGGAGTCCGATCTAAACAATGCCAGCACTTCACTCGGTCTAATGCTTACCCCAGCACTCGAAGCCGGCGATACCGCAGCGGCAGAAACCTTAGTGAATGTTATTTTTGAAGGTGGTTACTATCAAAATGTAAAATTGACTTGGATGGTTGATGGTAAGCAACAAGAGTGGAATAATCCTTTAAAAATTGAAGATGTCCCTCAATGGTTTATCAATCTAGATCTGTTTAAAACCATCAAAAAACAAAGCACTATCACCTCAGGTTGGCTGCAGCTAGCACAGCTTGAAATCACTGCTCATCCTGGTTTTGGTTATCATGAACTATGGCGAATCATGTCCAATACCATCATAGCCTTCTCACTACTTTTTCTCGTTGCTATTTTTACAGCAAGAGTAGGCTTAACATGGATATTGAAACCTCTCCACACCCTGTCTGAACACGCGAAAAGTATCGCAGCACGCCAATTTGGTCCAGACATGGCACTACCCAAAACCACCGAATTAAAAGACTTAGTGACTGCATTTAACAGCATGTCAGCTCAATTGAAACAAGTGTTCCATTCTCTTGACGAAGAGGTTGGCGCGTTACGTAAGAAGAATCTTGTCGATCCGGCGTCAGGCCTGCCTAACCGCCAATATGTAGTAAGTCGTTTAAATGGTTGGTTAAGTGAACCTAGCAGCGGCGCTTTATTCCTCGCCAAGCTCGACTGGCTCGAAGAAGTGCACAGTAAATATGGCTATCAAGTTCGAGATGAAACCATACGGATCCTCGCAGAAAAGTTTCAACAGCAATTAAACGAAATAACGCCTTCGGTCATAGGGCGTATTGCCGCCTATGAATTTGCATTTTTAGTGACCGATGTTGAACACGATCAGATCAGCAAATATTTACAAACACTTATCCGTACCATCAATCAAGAAATGTCAAAAGCAGGCTGTAAGCCCAACGAAGACTTTGCTATCGGTATTGCTGAACGTATTGGGCAAATGAATGTGTCGGATATTTTGGCCCAAGCCGACAATGCCCTTCAAAAAGCATTACAAGAAAATAAAACCTTCCACTGGTTTGAAACCACAGAGCAGCAATTATTCACCCGCGAGCAATGGCGCGATAACCTCAGCCATGCCATCAGCAATAAGAAGTTTAAGTTTAGATGGCAACCCATACAATTTTGCGATGGTGATGGCATAGCGCAACGGGAATTGTATTGCCAATTAGAGCTTGGCGATCAACTCGCCCATGCAGGGCAATTTATGCCTTATATCGAGTTATTATCACTTGGTGCCTTACTCGATAAATGCTTAATTGAAACTGTCTACGAGCAAAAACTGCTCGAGCGGAGCTATGAACCGCTCGCAATTAACTTAACCCACCAAAGTATTAACGATCCTCAGTTCCATGAATGGCTAAATCAATTTTTGCGAAATGCCGCATTTATTGAGCGTATCTGCTTCGAAATCCCTGAGGCTGGTGTTTATAGTGATCTTAAGTCATGTCAGCACTTATGTAACATCATTCGCGATAACGGTGCTAAGTTTGGTATTGACCACTTTGGTCGTCAGTTTGGCTCTATGTCTTATCTACAGGAATTAAGACCTAGCTATGTGAAGCTGGATCAATCCTTTGCCTACTATGATGAGACACACCACAATAGCGAATTGTGCCGCGCCCTAATCAACGTAGCAAAAGGATTGGACATTCAAGTCATAGTGACGGGTATTCAAGAAAAAGCTCAGCTAGAACGTTTTAACGAGCTTAGAACAGATGCCTATCAAGGCTTTATCGCCCCGCCAGTGAATCTTGACTAAGCCGTATTATTAAGAAGTGATGTTTGCAAACAAAAAGCTCCGTAAGGAGCTTTTTGTTTTTCTACGGTTGAGTGACTATGCCGATACAGTTCTGCTCTGCAAGTCTGCCAGGTGTAAATAAGAACTGTTGCCAACTTCTATACTCATTGAGGATACGCTATCAAGCGACAACAAACATGATAATGTCAGTGAGTAAGTTCTATTTCGCCAATGCAAAAAAGCCTCAGTGTATTCATTAATGAATGCTGAGGCTTTTCTACTTATTTGGTCGGTGATAGAGGATTCGAACCTCTGACCCTCTGGTCCCAAACCAGATGCGCTACCGGACTGCGCTAATCACCGTAAATTTTGTACTATTGTTTACATACGCTTAGAGGGTTCACCCTCTCGTCCACTTTCATCCAAAACATCAGGATGCGTTATCAGACTGCGCTAATTACCGTAAAACATTAACTATTTACTTAACTTACATTAAGCTCGCTAGTCACGCGAAGAATTTGGTCGGTGATAGAGGATTCGAACCTCTGACCCTCTGGTCCCAAACCAGATGCGCTACCGGACTGCGCTAATCACCGAGAATAAAAATCTTTTATATCAAAGTAAATGAATGGGGTGACTGATGGGGCTCGAACCCACGACAACCGGAATCACAATCCGGGACTCTACCAACTGAGCTACAATCACCACTGATTTTCACTTACTTTGCTAACCTTAAAGCTCACAACTCTGTTCGGAAGTGGTGCGCCCAAAAGGATTCGAACCTTCGGCCTCACCCTCCGGAGGGGTGCGCTCTATCCAGCTGAGCTATGGGCGCTCGCCTTGGTTAGCGCCGCATATACTAGGGTCAAATCCCCTTTGAGTCTATAGCTGTTTTGCACTTTTTTTACTGACTGCTCAAGTTTTATCACATTAGCTGACTTTTAAAGCGGAATGCAGCCAAAATATGACTTGGATGTTACAGTATTTCATGCTAATTATAGACTTTGGTAAAAGCAAACATATATTTAACTAGTGAGTATCATGTTTAAGGATGAAGATGAAACTGGCCAGCCGCGTGTGAGTGAAACTGAACGCTTACGCAAAAAAATTATTCGCTTAAAACAATTAGCGCATAAATATAAGCATGCTGAGATCATTCAAAACGCATTACTCGAAATATCCAATATTGCGACTCATGCTTCTTCACTCGAAGAATTCTATGTCGGCGTACATAGCCATCTAAAACAGCTGATTCCCGCTGATAATTTTTTTATTTCAACCCTGGATACTCACACAGGTGAACTCGCCATCCCCTTTTTCGCTGATGAGAAAGATGCCCATCCAGCAGAGCTTTATCCTGAACAATCACTATCTACATTATTACAGCAAGGATTAACAGGCTACGTACTCAGAACTGGGAAAGCTTTGTTGTGTAACAATGACACAGTCAATGAACTGATTGCCGCTGGAGAAATTGTTAATTTAGGTTCTCCCTGTCATCTGTGGCTGGGCGTGCCCATCAAACAAGATGACATAGTAACGGGTGTGTTAGTGGTGCAAACCTATGACACAAACATCAGTTATGGTGAAATCGAACTCGAGTTAATGACGTTCATTTGTCACCATATTGCTGGGGTAATGGAACGGCTAAAACATCAAGAACAATTAGAACAAGCTATCCAGCAAAGGACAAAAGAACTCAGCCAAGCCTACGATAAGTTAAAACTAGAAGTCTATGAACGGCGTAGAGCTGAACGCTTACAAAAATCACTGTTCGAAATCGCCGAGCTAGCAAGTTCCAGTGCAGACAACCCAGACTTTTATGCCCAATTGCATAATGTTATTCGACACCTCATTCCCGCCAACAATTGCTATATCGCGCTTTTGGATGACACAGAAACCCACCTCACGTTTCCTTTTTATGTATCGCAATTAGCCAATAAGCATCCTGGCACTCGGCCGCTACAAGACGGCTTAACCGAATATGTGCTCAAACATAAGCGCCCACTATTGCTAGATCAAAGCAGTATCAATGCATTAATTGCCTCTGGTGAGCTGTATTCCCAAGCGCCAGCATTAAATCATACTCAAACCATGCATCAGTGGATCGGAATCCCGCTTTTTATCCATGATCAAGTTCGTGGTGCGTTAACGATTTACAGTTTTAGCATGACACAGAATTACCAAGTTAAAGACTTAGAATTACTGACATTTGTATCACAACATATAGGCTCGGCTATCGAGAAAAAGCTGTCCGCAGAGTCCTTACAACGCAGTTATGAAGAGCTAGAAGAAAAGGTTATTGATCGTACCAAAGCGTTAGCCGAACTGAATAAAAGTCTTGAGAAAGAAATTCAACAACGCCGTAGTATGGAAGCCAAGCTAGTTCACGATGCCAAACATGATGCACTTACAGGCCTGCCTAATCGCGCTATGTTTATGGAGCGTTTATCTCAAGCGATCAAGCATGTTCGTCGCCATAGCTTAGAACAGTTTGCCCTACTGTTTATCGACCTCGACCGCTTCAAACAGATTAACGACACTATGGGACACCTAGAGGGCGATAAATTCTTAATTGAGACGGCAAGCCGCCTCAAGTCCTGCATTCGTGATAATGACACCTTAGCGCGACTCGGTGGCGATGAGTTTGTGATACTGCTCGATAGCATTAACAACATCAACGACGCGAAAGATATATCAGAAAGAGTGATCCAAAAAATATCCCAGCCCTATCGACTTGGCACAATGGAATTTAGTTCTGGAGCCAGTATCGGTATCACCATCAGTGGCAAGCACAGAATTGATACCAGTGAATCTATGTTACGTAATGCAGATACAGCCATGTATCAGGCGAAAGCCAATGGTAAAGGCTGCTATGTTATTTTTGATGATAACGCCCAACATCAGGCCATGCAGGATGTCGAGTTAGAAACTGAATTTAGACATGCATTACACCATGCTGAAATCCAGCTTAGTTACTTACCAGTAGTCAATTTTAAAACAGGTCAAGTGCATGCATTAGAAAGCCGCCTGTTCTGGCAACATCCGCAGCGTGGGCTCTTACAGCAGGAACAACTTAGCACGCTTGCTGAACAGTCACACCTTACCGTTGAGCTCGATAAATATACGATCAGCATCATAGATAGCAGCTATCCCCAACTCCTCAAACAACATGATGAATCTGTTGAGTTACATGTCATGCTTTCGAGCCAACATCTCAAGCATAAACATGTACTGCGCAGTTTGAAAAACACTCTCAAGCAAACCCAGTTAAACCTGAGCCATTTGTGGTTATTCTTCAATGAAAAAGCCCTAGTGCAGGAAACTGAAAATCATATCAATGGCTTTGAATTGTTGCAGAAACTCGGGGTAAAACTCGGCATCAGCCAATACGGTAGCGGCTATAGTGCATTAAATAGCTTATTGTTTCTGCCGATAAAAGGCTTAAAACTCGATGCCAACCTCACCAAACAAATACAAGGCGAGCAACAGCTTAAGTTAATGTCTGCCTATCAAAAAACGGCATCAACCTTAGAGCTTCAAACCTTTGTCGATGGCATTGATAACCCTGAACAAAAACGTATCTTCAATGAACTGGGTTATCAACTGGGTCAGGGGGCAGCTTTAGCCGACACTTTTACCTTATGTGAAACCCAACCACAGATCTGTGCTCAGCTCGAATATGCCTAGTAAAAAATAAGTAGCTGATTTAAAAGAATAGTAAGCGAAACCGCTCGCTATTTTTTAAACATGTCTCTTAAGCTAGAAATATTTGCCCGCCCCGTTTGCATCCGCTCCTGTTCCGTTTGTTGTGGCTTACGATTTTCCCACACCACATCATCTTGAGGTAACTCAAGTAAGAAACGGCTTGGTTCACAACGCATGGTTTCACCAAATTGGCGCCTTTCGCGGCAGAGGGTGAACCAAAGCTCTCGTTGAGCTCGAGTGATACCCACATACGCCAACCGACGCTCCTCATCGACGTTGTCTTCATCTATGCTGGTTTGATGGGGCAAGATACGCTCTTCTACTCCAACCATAAACACGAAGGGAAACTCTAAGCCCTTAGAAGCATGCAAGGTCATCAACTGCACCTGATCGCCGCCTTCATCCTCACTATTGCGCTCCATCATGTCCCTGAGCGTCAATCGAGTCACCACCTCTGGCAAGGTCATAGGCTCATCTAACTCATCACCCGCGAGCATCTCAGTCACCCAACGGTAAAGCTCTGAGATATTCTTCATCCGCATTTCAGCGGCTTTGGCACTGGTGCTGGTTTCGTATAAGTAATCTTCATAATTGATCTTACGGATCAAATGCTTCACCGCCTCGACGGGTTCACCACGTTCAGCATGATCCCCAGTCTCCACGATAAAACGACCAAATTGATATAAAGATGACATAGCCGCAGGCGGTAAATGATGATTCAGTTCAGGCTCAAAAATCGCCGCAAACATAGAAATATGCTTCTCGTTGGCAAAATTACCTAGACGCTCTAAGGTCGATGGCCCTATGCCACGTTTAGGTAAATTAACGATACGCAGGAAAGCGTTATCGTCGTCGGGATTCACCACTAACTTCAAATACCCCATGATGTCTTTAATTTCAGCACGGGCGAAAAATGATGTACCGCCACTCAATTTATAAGGAATACGGTTCGTCATCAGTGCGCGTTCGAGTAACCGTGATTGATGGTTACCCCGATACAAAATCGCATAATCGCCAAACTGAGTACGGCCGACAAACTTATGTCGAACAATCTCGGCCACGACACGTTCAGCCTCTTGCTCCTCATTGGCGGCAAACAGCACCCGCAACGGTTCACCATAGGCAAGCTCGCTAAACAGAGCTTTATCGTAAACATGGGGATTATTAGCGATAAGAATGTTCGCAGCCCGTAGGATCCGCTGACTAGAACGGTAGTTCTGCTCCAGTTTAATCAGCTTAAGCTGCGGAAAATCTTTACCCAATAACACGAGGTTTTGTGGCTTAGCACCGCGCCATGAATAGATAGACTGATCGTCGTCCCCCACCACAGTAAAGCGCGCCCGCTCACCCACTAACAGCTTTACCATTTCATATTGGCTGGTATTAGTATCTTGATATTCGTCCACCAGCAAATATTGGATCTTGGTTTGCCAGCGCGTACGCACTTCTTCATGGTGGCGTAACAATAAGGTTGGCATCAGAATCAAATCGTCAAAATCTAAAGCGTTATAGGCTTTCATATGTTGAGCATAACGCTGATACAACATAGCAAATAAGTGCTGTTGCTCATCTTTAGCGATTTTGCGTGCATGCTCGGGAATAACTAAGCCACCCTTCCAGTTTGAAATCGTACTGGCGAGCGCTTTGAGTAAATCTTTATCTTCATCCAACTCGTCTTGGGTTAACTCTTTGAGCAGTGCCAAGGTATCTTGATCATCAAACAGCGAAAAGCCTGGCTTTAAGCCTAAGACCTTATGCTCGCGTTTAATGATCTCAAGCCCTAAAGTGTGGAAGGTTGAAATCCACAGACCTCTGGCTTCCTTGCGGCCCATCGACTGAGCGACCCGCTCTTTCATCTCGCGGGCAGCCTTATTGGTAAAGGTCACCGCCGCGATATTACGCGCCTTATAGCCACATTTTTCGACCAAATAAGCAATTTTATTGATAATGACGCGCGTTTTACCACTACCCGCACCCGCCAAGACTAGGCAAGGGCCTGAAACATAATGAACAGCATCGTTTTGGGCGGGATTGAGTTTCATCTTTGCGCAATATCCAAACAAGTCGACAGAAAGGGATGGGATCATAGCAGAATCGACAGTTTTAAGGCTAACAAATCCCCGCGAACTCAACTCTGTGGATAAGCCTCTCCGTGATATAAACCCCAACAACAGCCAACTAAAGTGTTCACGCGTCTGCTTTACTTTTGAAAGCTAACGTACTGAGTTACAATCGAGCTATTCAGTAAAGAGGCGGACAAGATTATGATCAATCCAAAGAAAATCGAAGAAATGGCGAAACAATTGAGCGAAAGTTTGCCCAGCGGTCTAAAGCAATTTGCCGGTGAATTTGAAGAGCGCAGTAAGCAAGTACTGCAAAATCAATTGCTCAAGTTGGATATGGTTTCCCGTGAAGAATTTGATGTGCAGCAACATGTACTACTGAAAACCCGCGAAAAATTAGAAGCCCTACAAGCTCAAGTCAATGAGTTAGAAAAAAAGCTCAACGCGGCGGGCTAACTTATCATGCATGTTTGAAAGAGCACAGTTAGCGATAGCGCAGCTGTGCTTTTTTGTTTTTAACACTTCAAGCATTGAGTCACTTGGGGAAATAATGCAACAACTCGCCAGCTATATCCTTGCTATTGAAGGCTATCCAAGCCCTGTCTACGTGGTAAGCCAATCAAACGAGCAGCAAACCTATCACGATGATAATGTGGAGATTTGTGAGTCCATAACGCTTTATCACTTCGATAATGGGGTTGTGATTAGCAAGCTAAGCGAGCAAGATAAACAAGCTTATGAGTCAGACATGGTTTGTGAAGATTATTGGCTCAGCTATCGGGTTGTAACAGCTCATATTGCGATTTCGCCGCAGCAAAAATCCTTTAGCAATCTATGTCAGCAAAGCTTTTGGCTTAAGATGCAGCAAGGGCTGGCAGTAAAGCCACCGCTGCAACCAGAGCATAAACAGACTTAATGCTTTAGCGTCGAACAATCAAGGAATGAAGCTACAATGGATGTCACAATCAGCACACACTATCAGGACTATCTTCTTTGGGGATTATTGTTGCTTGGTGGCCTGCCGCTACTCACTTATCCCGGTGTGCTTCTCGCCAGTTTGATGGGACTGGCCAGTCAATCAAGCATTAAACCCGCTTTTATCTATCGATTGATGAATCAGTGTTTTCTATGGGGAAGCCTAGTTTATCCCGCCGTGTATATTCCCTGTTATCGCATTACGAGCGATAGCACTGCGACTTCTTCATCTTTAGTCATTGCTGCGTTGCCACTGCTGTATCTAATCTTACTGTATGGCTGCTTTCGCTTTATGGATGCTCCAACTAAAGAGACAAATAATTAAAGCTTTTGTTGGCGAGCATACTTTTGCTTAAGGCCTTTATGGTTAGCCTTAACTAACTTCCAGCGGTCACAACCATTGAAACGAGCATATTCACTGACTGCGATATCAAAGGCCGCACAGAAATCCTCATCTAAGCCATTCACCATCACGCCCTCTTCTAAAATCAATTGCTGTAATAGCAATAGGTTAGCTTGGCGATCGGCTTTAACATCCACGCGGCCAACAAAAGTGTCGCGCCACAGAATTGCTAAAGAATAATAACCATACTGACGCTTTTCGGCTGGGACATAGACTTCAATTTGATAATCAAAATCAAACCATTGCTTTAATCTTTGCCGTTGGATCAATAAATTATCGAAGGGATTAAGCAGCCACACTTTATTAGGTAATAGTGCATTTAGCTGTAATGAAGGGCGATAAAAGTAGCTTTGGCCCGCAGCCTTAAAACACGCTAATAACCCGTGAGCTAACAACTCTGCCAATTCTTGGGCTACTGCTGATTTCATACCTTTGCGTAAATAAGCCATTTGCGCCGCAGTACCGAAGGCGTGGGCATCGAGATAACGATCAATCAAATAGCTCGTAAACTCGCTATCTGTCGGTGCTTGAGCATCAACATCTTTTGATAGTACCCGCGCAGTGAGATCGTAAACCTTCTGGAATTTTTCCCGCCGCACCACCATCAGCTCACCACGCATAAAAAGCTGCTCTAGGGCTTTTTTCGCGGGTTTCCAATCCCACCAGGCACCGTTTTTAGCTTCACTATGTTCAAAATCACTGGCCTTGAGTGGCCCTTCTGCAAGGATTCGCGCCCGCACTTCCTGCATTATTTTATCGTCGGGGTCAAACCAATGCTTACCGCCATTTTGCAGCTGCTGTTTACGCTGCAAACTAAAACGGTAATCGGCAATAGGTAAATAAGCTGCCGCATGGGACCAATATTCGAAAATCTCTCCTTTGGCTAAAGCCATATCGAGCATCTTTGGCTGATATTCTGGCATACGACTATGCAGCACATGATGATGCGCTCGCTCAACCACGTTGATAGAGTCAATTTGTACATAACTGAGACGTGAAATGGCCTCGGCGACTGAGGTATATGGTTGCAATAATCCTTGCTGCTGCATATTTAATTGCAGCCACTCGCGGGGTGAAAAGGGATTAGACATCAATTCTCCAAATTCAACGACAAGCAAATACCAAACCAGAGAAAAAACATAACAAACTGAAAATAAAAGTATTTAGCACACTATTCAACGAGTAGGTTTGTGAAATGTACGCACAAGTCTACTCACTAGGCAGTATCTTCGGATAACATAAGCCATTTATACCTTAACGGCTATCGGTTTACCTGCCCGTTAGTTTCACGACTCGAAATAGAGCCTATCTGGCATAGGCTCTTCATTAAGGATTGATGATGAATATCTACTATCGCCAAGCACAACTCTGCGGCCGCAAAACGGGTAATGGCACTAAGCTGCCATTTTTGATGAATATCTTGTATTCACTTGCTGCTAAAAATGGCGATCACCAGCCCTTTTCAATGGATGACATTAACGCCGTACTGTTTAATCAGCATCAGTCGATTGGTTGCTCTATCGAGGCGCCACTACCGATAGTGAGTTGGCGCACCGAAGCGATAGAGTATGAGTTATTTAAAGGCGAAGAGCTGGTGTACCTGCCCCAATGTATCATCTTTAGCAATGGCGCCATTGCCTATGTCATTGTCGTCATGGGTGATGAGTATGAGCTACGTATTTGGCCTGATTACAGTAACCGTGATCGAGAAAAACACCACTGGTTTTCCCACCATGCCGTAGTCTATTCCGCAGAACTTGACGTCTTTAAACAAAGCTTCGAAGCACTGCTAAAGCATATTAAAAAAGAAAATGACTACGAGAAAAAACACCCAAAATTTGGCAAAGACATCCCACTATCAGATTCATAAACTTGAATAATGAGTATGGATTTAGCGGCAATCGCCATAATTTTGCCACTATTGATCAGCAACTTGCCCGCAACTTTTGTAAAAAAATCTGTTTTAATACCCGCCGTGATACCGAGTTAACTCTGCACAATCTTAGCGGATAAGTCTCGGTCGTATTTCATAGGGAATGAAATTCAATGTTCAGCATTATTTTCTGGGTACTCACCCTACTTAGTTTGGCCTTATTTGGTAGCGCAGCCTATTTAGTGGTGCGCGCACTCCTCAAAAAATTTAATCGAAGTCAAGGAATCGATATGTCAGCACAAGAACCGTGGGCAGTAGCCACCGCAAAGGGAACGGCATTAAAAAACACCACCTTATTAAAAGCCTTAACCATTGGCATACTGTCAATCCTCGCGTTGATCCCGCTGGGGATCATTATGGATATGACTTCTGATCGCCAAACCCTTTACCACAGCGTTGTCGATGAAATCGGCCGTTCATGGGGTGAGCAGCAAACCCTCTCAGGTCCTGCGCTGGTGATCCCTTACAGCTATTTTGTGTTGCAAGAAGAAGTCAGTAACGACGGTAAAACTCGCCATGAAGTGAAGCGTACCTATCAAGATGAGCTAGTGATCCTACCGAAAAAGCTCACCCTCGACTTAGACCTAAAACATGATTTTCGCACCCGTGGCATTTATCAATCGCTGGTGTATAACGCAGCTCTACAAGGTCAGGCCGACTTCAGCCTTAACCGTTATGATATTCCTAACCTTATCGCCTTCGATAACAAAAATGCCCGATTAGTCTTTGGGGTATCATCGAATCAAGCAATTGATAAAGTAGAAAAAATTGAAATCACCGGTGAGTCAACCTTACTCTCTGGCTCACTGATGTCGGGCACGGGGTTAACCACTGGCGGTTTAGAAAAAGGCTTTAATCAAAAGATCCAAGTCAGCGAAGCAAGTGATTTTAGTGTGGATTTTGCCATGACACTACGCGGCTCTCAGTCTATCAGCGCATTGCCACTAGGTGAGCAAACGCTAATCAATATTCGCGCCGACTGGCCGCATCCAAGCTTTAAGGGATTATTACCCGCAGAACGGGACATCAACGCGCAAGGCTTTACTGCAAGTTGGAATATCAGCCACTTAACCCGTAACTATCCACAAGAGTTTATTAAGAGTAATCAATCGACTCTGACTGAAGTGTCGGCTAATGCGATTTTATTCGAACCAGTGACTCACTACGGCAAGATTGATCGCTCGGTAAAATACGGCCTACTGTTTATCGTGCTGACTTTTATCATGTTGTTTATCTTCGAGATCGGACAAAAAACCAGCCTAAGCACGATTCAATATGTGTTAGTCGGCAGCGCCATGGCCTTGTTCTATTTGCTACTACTCTCGCTATCTGAGCATCTAGCCTTCTTGCATGCCTATTTAATTGCCGCCTGTATTCCCGTGCTGTCGGTATCGGCTTATGTAGGGAGTGCCACAGCAAGTATTAAGCGCGGTGCATTAGTGGGCATTATGCTGGTGAGTTTATATGCAGTGCTGTACTCGATACTGCAACTGGAAGATTACGCCCTATTGATGGGTTCAGGTTTACTGTTAGTCGTACTGTTGATTTTGATGTTCGTGACTAGGCATCACCCTAAGAACACGGCGCAATAGCGCCCTACTGATCCACCCTTGAAGACCCCCGACAGCGCCATCTTTTGCTGTCGGGATTTTTTTATTGGCAAAACCATTGCCGCGTTGTAGCCTATGGCGTTTTATGAAGAGGCTTATATTTTGACCCATAGCGTCTATCTTTTACGCCGTTTAGGTTTAGCTTGGATACTGTTGGCAACCATTCCGGGCTTACTATTACTGACACAGAATCAGCTGTTTCCACTGATCGATCTGCACTCTACCTTAGCCAAAACCTTATATTGGATTACCATGACTGGCACTGCACCCTATGGCGTCGCAACAGTCTTGTTTGTATTGGCGATCGCCTATCGTCATATGCCTAAACCACTCTTTATAAGTTTATTCTTTGCCATCAGCCTCAGCCAAGTTATCAGTTTAGGCTTAAGCCACACCCTCAAATCCTATTTTAAAGAACCCAGACCTAATCTCGTTTTTCTAGCAGAACAAGCACTGCCTAAGCATGAACCGCTTTCACTCGATGCCTTTTATCAATTGGATAAACAGTCACGTTCAAAGACAATTGCCAATGCACTCGATGGCTTGATCGCTGCAGAACCCGCCTTGAAACTCGACTCACGGATCCATCAGCATTGGGAAGATGAAATCGGCTATTCTTTTCCTTCGGGACATACCATTTTTGCAGTGACGCTAGTGCTTACCGCCAGCTACTATTTGCTACTCGCTGGATTACCTAGCTTAGTCATGGCGTTATGGAGCTGGGGATTTTTGATGGGATTAAGCCGTATGCTGCTTGGCATGCATTGGCCGCAGGATGTACTGTTTTCAACCTTTTTAGCCGCCATCATCAGCGGATGTAGCGTGTTTTTTGTCAGTAAGTTGCGTCCACTCTCGCATGCGTTTGCTAAAGGATCTGAACGCTAACGCTGTTAATTCAGCGTCTGGATTTGGCTGTCGACTCACATACGACAGCTTCAAACACTATGAAGTTAAATACTTAGGCATTGCTAAGCACTGCCTAAGTATTTTGCTACTAGAGCCTGATAAATTCCATTGGCCTTAATTCTAGCGAGCCCTTGATTGAAAGTATCCCGCGCCACTGAGTTGTGGAACACCATTCGATAGGATGTTGGGGGGAAAATAAAGTGGTAGCTTAATGCTTGCTGGGTATCAACATCATCCTCAACGAACTTATTCAGTTGAGCGAATATATAACGATCGGCAATCACAGTATTAATGCGACCTAAGTACAACATACGGTTCTGGCTTAATTGGCTATCGACTTCACGATAAATAGTCTGTTGCGCTACGGCATTAAACTCAGGGCCAAGTAAGAAGCGAGCATTTTCAAAAGCGGCGACACTGTACTTTTTAAGATCCGCAATACGTGTTATTTCAAGGCGTTGTTCGGCCAAGCTGATCGCCACATTGGTATATTCAACATAATCATTAGACCAATAACCATCGACGCCATTTGCAGGGTTCATCGTCATTACAGCATCTAATCGATCTTTATTGAAATATAAAACTTGGCGTTTACGAGAGTAGAATTTGAAGTTGACTGGCTGCCCCATTTCCTTAAACGCGGCCTTAATAATATCGATCTCAAGCCCTGATTCAGCATCTTCGATAATATAAGGCGGTCGATTTAGAGCGCTACCAATGGTTAACGATGCAGAAAATGCATAAGTCGGTAATATGAATAAGCAGATTAGCAACAAACTCAAGCGCATACAGTGTCTCACTCTTATTAGTATCATAACATTAGCGGTAAATAACGGGAGTTCCAAACAGCGCGACTCCCAAAATCTCTATCCGTTATCACTGTCACAACCTTTAAAATATCTCATTTGATCAAGATTTTTGGCAAAGTCGGCTAAGACTGGCAAACTAGAGGCTGACTCAGTTAACCCTAAGCTTTCGATGACAGACACTCACCACTACAAACTCGATCAACTCGATTTAACGATTCTGCGCTTACTGCAAACTCACGGCAGATTATCGAATCTCGAACTGGCCAATAAAGTCGGACTATCGCCATCTCCTTGCTCGCGCCGTGTTAAAGCCTTAGAAGAAGCGGGCTATATTGCCGATTATGCAACGCGTCTGTCGGCGGATAAGTTCAACCTGCATTTGACCGCATATATCCATGTTCGAATGGAGAAACATACGCCGGCGATTCTCAATCAATTTGAAACCAATGCACTCGCCTACGAAGAAGTCCAAGAATGCGCGCTGATCACGGGCTCAGAAGCCGACTACCAACTTAAAGTGCTAGTACAAGATATGGCGCACTTTCGCACTTTCCTGTTAGATAAACTCACGACCAACGTGCATATCGCAGGGGTGCATTCCAGCTTTGTCCTCAAAAAGGTTAAGGACCACACGGCCATTCCCTTAGGGCACGTCAACATTCAAGCATAAGCCAACACCCAACAGTCACTGCAAACACCGCAAACAAGACAGCGGCACAAGTAACAGTCATAGCACAAAATAGCGGTTAGACATCTGCCATACGGTATTTTTTGACCATAAGATCACAATTCAATGAATTTTTATCATCGCAATGATTCGCCAAATCTCAACCATCAGTCGCACCTGATAGCAATAAAATCTCGCACAAAACAGATAGGCAGCACACAACATTAACTTATAGCCAAAAATCGATAAATTATTGCCGATTAACACCAAATTAACGCACTAAAATTGCGTTGAAATCCTAATTTATCCGCCTAAGATACGCCTTCTTTTTACGGGAGGCACAATGCAATCGGCCAATACAAGTTCAACTAACCACTTCAGCTCACGCTTAGGTTTTATCATGGCGGCAGCCGGTAGCGCCGTTGGCGTCGGCAATATTTGGGGATTCCCCACCCAAGCGGCCACCCATGGTGGCGGCGCCTTTCTACTGGTGTACCTAGTGCTGATTTTCATCCTAGGCATTCCCATGCTGATGGCCGAGCTTATGATAGGTCGCCACGGACAAACCAACCCCGCCGATGCCATGGGTAAACTCGGCTTCAACTCACTCACCCGCGGTTTAGGCAAGACCATAGGTTTGCTCTCCATAGTGACAGCGGGATTGATTTATACCTTCTACAGCATTCTCTCCGGCTGGTTTGTCAGCTTTGCCATCGCGCCTATCGCCACTGCCTTTGGCTCGAATGATACCGCCGCTTGGCTAGTAGATTTTTCGCTGTCACGTAATCTGGTGTTTACACTGATCTTCAGCACGCTGGTTTTTCTGGTATTACTGCAAGGCGTGCAAGAAGGCATAGAAAAATGGTCGAAACGCTTAATGCCGTTATTACTGATCATGCTGATCGCGGGCGTGGCGTATATCTTCACCCTTAATGGCGCGAGCGAAGGGATAAGCGCGCTACTCACACCTAACTTTACCAAGGCACTGGCGCCAGATACCTTGATCAGTGCGCTCGGACAAACCTTCTTCTCCCTTACCATAGGCACAGGTGCCATGATGGTGTACGGCAGTTATCTGAGCCAAAAAGAGAATATCGCCAAACTGACCGTCTGGGTTGCCTTTACCGACAGCGGCATCGCCTTTCTCGCCGCCTTCTTGATTATCCCAGCCATGTATGTGGCCCAGCACAATGGCGTGGAGATTTTTAATGCTGAGGGTAAATTACTCGATTCGGATGCATTGGTGTTTACTGTCTTACCCGCGTTATTTTCGACCTTAGGCGATACGGCCAACCTCATCATCAGCGTGATTTTTTTTATTCTGCTGATCATCGCGGGTTTAACCTCGGCCATATCCATCGCCGAAGTGCCGACGAGTTATGTGATGCAAAAGTTCGGACTCAGCCGTCAACGCGCCACCTTGATCATCGGCCTATTGTTGACCTCATTATCCTTATTACTGGCGGTATTTTTTGAGACGCTATTTAGTTTCACTATAATGCTGACCACCCAAATCGCCCAGCCGCTGGTCGCCCTCGGTATTGCGGTTTACTTAGGTTGGATTTGGCGCCAAACCCAACTGCTCAAGGCAATTCGTGGGCAAGAAGGTGTCGATAGCACAGGGCTTTTCTGGCGCATTTGGCCAAGATATGTAAAGTATGTTTGCCCAGTGCTGATTATCGCCATAGCAATCAGACAATTTGTGTAACCATTTGAAAAAATAAAAAATCCACGCTAATGGCGGGGATTTTTTATTTAGCAATTGATGCACTAATTAACTATTTTCAAATAATCAGCAAAGTCTTGCTGCCGCCAATAGTGAATGCGATGACAGCCGGATTTTTTCAATCTATCGATGACGTTGAACTGTTAGGGAAGGCTGGATTGAAACGAAAGGGGATGTAAACAGCAGCCTTAAGAGATTAAGGCTGCTTTAAACACTGAGCTGATTACTGTTCGATACCCACGATTAACCAAGGTGAGTTGGCTTGCGCTACGTTACGCTCCAAATGCCATACTTCCTTAATGTCCTCTTCTACACCTTCAACGGTATCGCGATAGCGGCCGCTAAATTTAACACTCACTTCCGCAAGATTTGCATTGTGTGTGGCGCGGACAAGTTCTGCATCCAAAAACATCACTTCTGTGTGCTGATCGCCCACTAACTCGCGACGTTGGTTGCTGAGTTCATTGTAAAGATCAATAGAAACATACTCTTGGATTTTGCTTAAATCGTTTTCATTCCACGCCAATTGCAGGGTTTTGTAGTGACTACGAGCGCCTTCCAAAAAGCTTGGTAAATCAAAACCCGCGGGTAAATTAAAGGGCACATCGCTTATCGCTTGGCCAAAGCCATTGCTGCCGCTGTTTGCATTGGTGGCAAAACCTGTTTGTTCAGTCTGTTGGCGCTGTAGATTAGTACTTGGCTGACTCGCCCCTGCATAGGCCGGTCTTGGCTGCGCCCCCGCTTTTGAGGCCATCACAGTACGAACGATTTTGAATAGCACGAATGCCAGCAAACCGATAATCAAAATATCCATGATTTGAATATTTTCAAAACCACCGCCCATAAACAGCGCAGCCAATAAGCCACCTGCTAATAAACCGCCTAACATGCCGCCCATCATACCTTTTTTGCCCGGTGCTCCCGCTGGCGCCGTAGTCGGTGTGTTGGTCGCCGCTGGTTGAGCCGGAGCCGTTTGATGGCTTTTGCCGATAGATTTACTACCGCCGAATTTTTTTGCTTCAACGACTGGGCTAGTAACTAAGCTAACCGCAAAAATCATCGCCAGCATAATAAATAACTTTTTCATTTATAGGATCTTGTTCGTGTAATCTGAGGTGCTGCCATAATAGCGGGATGACATTATATGTCAATTAGCAAAAAGCGAAGGCTGATTGTCCTGTGCATATTTAGTGAGTTGCGATTAGCACTGTCATTCCAGTGACGCGCCAACTTTGGTTTAAAAATAAGTCATCCATGCGGGCTCGACGGCTGCATCTGCTGTATATGGACATACGAATGTCGCGATCACATGGATGTGAATGAGCGACCATGCCGCCAACGGTCACTTACATGCCAGTGCTTAATCCCATAAACTACCGTATATTCTGATAGCCAGAACGACCCAAACCGAAGTCCAATCCCCAGATAGGGGTAACCATCTCAGCAGTCATATCTTTTGAATCAAGATTTAGAATAATCGCCATGAAGAAAATATGCGTTTGTCCTATTTTTTCATCTTTTTAAAAAAGATGATTATGTTTCTATTTTTATAGATAAATCTGTACGATTAATTAGTCAAACCTTAAAATAAATGCCATTGAAAGTGGTGCATCGTTTATTAATTTTGCAGAAGAGTTTTCTGTTTCCTCAGACTCATCGTCGTCAGTAATTGAAACAAAACACACTGTCGAATTTAGCTCAATAGGCAGTTCTCTTTTTATTCTGATTAGTACATTTGATAATGTCTGAATGAGTTCATTTTTAAACTTTGCAAAGTTTATTTCTCGAGATGAGTCCTCTCGAAGCATCTTACTTATTTTGGAGAAGGCTCCCGCATTATATCCATCATAAAACCACTCAGATACTGCCCATCTATAGTAATTTTCACACTCTATGCTCTGATCTTCTTCAGCAACGAGAATGCTTTTAAGCTTACCCTCAGAGCTAGCACTTAATGATGCTGACATGGCACTACTGTCAGTGTAAAGAGATACCGCATAGAATGCCTCATCTTTATTTTCTAACAATAACATCTTGATTGTATCGTATGTAATTTCAAAGCATTTTTCTTCTAACTCAATCCAGTCCATTATTCACTCCTTGTACTTAGCTTCAATATTTTCATTTTATGATACACTCAGTTCCATGCAGAATACTGATAATTATCATTTATTTCCTTAAAACTCACACCCGTTAAACCAAGAGCCTCGTACTCGTTTTTAAACTGAATAGAACATACAGAAGCCGCTATCTCGTTACAAAAGAATAAATGTTCACGAATATTATTCTTTATTTTAAATTTATCTATAGACTCATAATATGTCTTCTTTAACCCACGTTCCTCTTGCGTGTTCAATTTTCCAGAATCTAAGTCAATCGAGATAGTATAAGTGGACTCATCCTTATCTAAGATAGACAAATAACTTATTGGAAAAAATAAAAAGTACTTTTTCTGCGGCCGAACTCCTCGATGCAGGTTAATATCGACAGGAATACGAATACACTTAACATTTAATTTTTCACACAAGTATAACATTTCATTAGAAACTAAATTTTCATCAACCAAATAATCACCATTCAGTTGATATGTTTTTGCTTTAAGAGAATAAGCATTTAAAAAATCACCCTCACATGGTGGTGAGTCATAAAACTCATAGTCAGGTAGCTCAGGAGTCCAATGTTTATCCATAAAATACGGTATTCCCTTACCATCAGGATCTGATTGGACAATAAAAAATGGCTGTAGATTTGTGCTCAAAATAACTACCCTGTAATAGGTTAAAAGTTTAATGTCCCTAAGAAAGCATTAGCGCAAACTTGAATTTATTTTAAACATCGTTTTACTCTGTTGCCAGCCATAATATTCCTTCGCAAGTCAAAAAAGCTTAACGAGCCACCCATTGTTAAATTCTCGGTATTAAATTATCGGAATGCATAATTATAAATAACAGACTATCAGGTATACCAAGGGTTTAACTGGATTAAGCACTGTCGTGGAAGTGACCGTTGGCGGCATGGTCGCTCATTAACATCCATGTGTTCGCGACATTCTAGTCTTGTTATAAATCTAGCAGATGCCGCCGTCGAGCCCTCAGGGATGAGTTCATGGCGTGTCACTGGAATGACAGTGCTTAAGCAAAAACAGTATGCATACACAAAAACCCCCGCATTGCGGGGATTTTCAATATATTAAAGACAACTAACACTCACAGCGTTACACGCATTTTCCATCCGATGAGTCACCGGAAGAAAGAGCCCGGCTGATGCCGCCAAAGATGACACTCAAGAAGCCGATACCGACATCTTTTTGTCGCTCATCGGCGCTGCCCGTATCGTGGCCGCTCGCCTCACGCATACTTTGATTACTGTTGGTTCCGCGCACAAAATCGCAAGACGCATTACTGGTATTGTTCACCGAACAGGCACTGAGCAGAGCGATCATTAGGCCGCAAAGGGCAAGGCGTAATCTTGGCATATTAGTTCAACACTTCTTCTAATGCCTTGAGGCATAAAGAAACATTCTCACGGCGGGCACCAAAGCCCATTAGACCGATACGCCATGCTTTACCCGCAAGGGCGCCAAGGCCTGCGCCGATTTCGAGGTTGTAATCCTTCAGTAAACGAGTGCGCACTGCGGCATCATCCACACCTGCTGGGATATAAACCGTATTCAGCTGCGGTAGGCGATAATCTTCGGCAACCACAAAATTAAGCCCTAACTTTTCAAGCCCAGCACGCAGCACTAAATGCATTTCGTGGTGGCGTTGCCATGCATTCTCTAAGCCTTCGGCCGCTAAAATACGCAGGGATTCATGCAGTGCATAAAGCGCATTCACTGGCGCAGTGTGATGGTAACTACGTTTGCCACCCGCGCTGGTCCAATAGGCCATCACTAAGCTTTGATCGAGGAACCAACTTTGCACTGGGGTCTTGCGATTCTTGAGTTTTTCGACGGCAGCAGGTGAGAAAGACACAGGTGATAAACCCGGTACACAGGAAAGGCACTTTTGACTGCCGGAATAAATAGCATCTATGCCCCATTCATCGACCCTTAACTCGACACCGCCAAGGGAAGTCACCGCATCAACTATGCTCAAGCAACCATAGGTTTTGGCTAATGCGCACAGAGTTTTGGCATCGGACAGCGCGCCAGTAGAAGTTTCGGCGTGCACAAAGGCTAAAAATTTGGCATCGGGATTGGCTTTCAGCGCCGCTTCAACCGCAGCAGGGTCAACAGGTGTGCCCCACTCATTGTCCACCAGCACGGCAATGGCGCCCATACGCTCGACGTTTTGGCGCATACGCTCACCAAACACACCGTTACGGCAGACAATCACCTTCTCACCCGGCTCGACTAAGTTAACGAAACAGGTTTCCATGCCCGCACTGCCCGGCGCTGATACCGCCATGGTCATTTCGTTTTTAGTTTGGAAGGCGTATTGGATCAGGCTCTTAAGCTCATCCATCATGCCCACAAACAGCGGATCTAAATGACCGACCGTCGGTCTGGACTGCGCCGCAAGCACTTCGGGATAAACATCCGACGGGCCAGGGCCCATTAAAATACGGCGAGGAGGATTAAAAGCGGTAAAACGCGGTGCTGGTAACATCATGTCTCCTTAATGCGTGTAGGTGTAGGTCGAAGTCTAGTTATTATTCGTTAGCCAATCGTCAGCGGATTAAGTCAGCGACTTAACTGTGGCGCGCTAATCGGCGGCTAGAGTATTAAGTCTACAAAACTACCACAAAAAGGAGCGCCTGTGCGCTCCTCCTTTAGCCTTAGTTATGACTAACATAACTATCACGCGTATGGTGCGCTAAGGTTGTAACGCCTTGTTGCCGTTACCCGCATTTAAAAACAGCTGATAGGCAGGACTTTGAGTTTCCTCTTGATAGACAAAACCCAGCTCAGTTAAAAACTGTTGGAACGGCAAGGCATCACTCGCGGGTACTTCAAACCCCGCCAGCACTCGGCCAAAGGCCGCGCCGTGGTTACGATAATGGAACAGACTGATGTTCCATTTGCTCTGCAAGGTAGTTAAAAACTTCAGCAGCGCACCGGGATGTTCAGGAAACTCAAAGCTAAATAAACGCTCCTCTAAAGGCTCAGGTGGATGACCACCGACCATATAACGCACATGCAATTTCGCGGTTTCATCACCGGATAAATCCTGCACTTCAAAACCATTGGCCTCTAAGGTGGCAATGATTTGTTCTAGCTCACCTTGGCCTCGGCTTAAACGAATGCCGGCAAACACCACGGCAAGATCACGACTACTGAAACGATAGTTAAACTCTGTCATCACCCGCTTATCGAGCAACTCACAGAATGTTAAGAAACTTCCCGGACGCTCAGGGACTTTCACCGCCAGTACCGCTTCTTTTTGCTCGCCGAGTTCGCAGCGCTCCGACACATAACGCAGACTGTGAAAATTCACATTCGCGCCACTTAAAATCGCCGCGACCTTTTCACCATTGCCGCAATCACCACTGGCATTAGCGCTGACATATTTTTTAAGCCCAGCTAAGGACAAGGCCCCTGCGGGTTCGGCGATCGCACGGGTGTCTTCGAAGATATCTTTCACCGCAGCGCAGATTTCATCCGAAGTGACAGTCACTACTTCATCGACATAGAGTTTAGCGACTCGAAACGGCTCAGTGCCGATACGTTTAACCGCCACGCCATCGGCAAATAAACCGACTTGCGCCAGCGTCACGGGCTCGCCCGCTTCCATCGCTGCCTTTAAACAGGCCGCGTCTTCTGGCTCGACACCGACAATTTTCACCTGCGGCATCACCGCCTTGTAATAGGCAGCGATCCCCGCGATGAGCCCGCCACCGCCTACGGGCACAAATACCACTTCGAGATCGCGCTGCTGCTGCAACATCTCTTGGGCGATAGTGCCTTGGCCTGCGATCACGGCTTCATCGTCGAAGGGCGCGATATAGACTCGGCCCTCTTCTTTGGCCATCGCCATCGCAAAGCCATTGGCTTGATCGAAGGCTTGGCCGTGCAATACCACGTTGCCACCTAAACGGCGCACCGCATCGACTTTAATATCGGGCGTCGTCTCAGGCATCACAATCACAGCATCCACACCGCGACTCGCCGCTGACATAGCCACACCCTGAGCATGATTGCCTGCCGAAGCGCACACCACGCCGCGCTGGCATTCTTCTTTCGTCAGCTGGGCGATACGGTTATAGGCACCGCGTAACTTGAAGGAATGCACTGGCTGCATATCTTCGCGCTTCAAAAATACCTGACAACCTAAACGCGCCGATAACTTGTTCATGCTTGAAAGCGGCGTCACTTTCGCTATGTCATACACGGATGACAACAGGATTTTTTGCAGATAGCTTTGTGCCAACTGAAAATGGGCTAAATCCGCCTGAGTTTGCGATGCAAGTGGCAACATAGATGCAGTAAACATAATTAGTCCTCCAGTTTACTGCGATCGCGCACCGCGCCCTTGTCGGCACTGGTGGCGAGCATGGCGTAGGCCTTAAGCGCGAGTGATACATAACGCTGGCGACCAATAGGTTTCCACGCCATTGGGCCAAGACTGTGCATTTTTTCACGGCGAGCATTGAGTTCAGTATCGCTTACCGCCAGCTTGATGCTGCGCTTTGGTATATCAATTTCGATGCGATCGCCATTTTCAATCAAGGCGATCGTACCGCCAGCGGCAGCTTCGGGTGAGACGTGGCCGATAGATAAACCTGAAGTGCCACCGGAGAAACGACCGTCGGTTATCAGCGCGCAGGCCTTGCCTAAACCGCGTGATTTTAAGTAACTGGTCGGATACAACATTTCTTGCATACCCGGGCCGCCTTTCGGGCCTTCATAACGAATAACAACCACATCACCCGCCACCACTTCGCCACCTAAAATACCCGCCACGGCATCATCTTGGCTTTCATAGACGCGCGCCGAGCCGATGAAGGTCAGATTCGATTCATCCACGCCCGCCGTTTTAACGATACAACCGTTTTCGGCCACGTTGCCCGACAATACGGCAAGCCCGCCCTCTTGGCTGAAGGCAAACTCGCGGCTACGGATACAGCCTTCTTGTCTGTCATTATCCAGTGACGGCCAGCGACAATCTTGGCTAAAGGCTTTAGTGGTCGGAATCCCCGCAGGTCCCGCCATAAAGAAGTGTTTTACTTTTTCATCTTGCGTCTGCATCACATCGTATTTCGCCAATACAGACTTCAAATTGCCACCTTCATCGGCCGCCACATGAAACACATCGGTATGCAGTAATCCGGCTCTGTCTAGCTCACCTAAAATCCCCATCACCCCACCCGCACGGTGCACGTCTTCCATATGATATTTAGGCGTTGATGGTGCAACTTTACAAAGGTGCGGCACCAGGCGCGACATGCGGTCAATATCCGCCATGGTAAAGTCAACATCAGCTTCCTGCGCGGCGGCCAATAAATGCAAAACGGTATTAGATGAGCCGCCCATGGCGATATCTAAGGTCATGGCATTTTCGAAGGCTTTAAAGTTAGCGATATTGCGTGGCAATGCCGATTCATCATCTTGATGATAATAACGTTTTGCCAGCGCCATCACGCGACGACCCGCTTCCAAAAACAGCTCGCGGCGATCGGCGTGGGTTGCCAGCATAGAACCGTTACCCGGCAGCGATAATCCTAGTGCTTCGGTTAAACAGTTCATTGAGTTGGCGGTAAACATACCCGAACAAGAACCGCAGGTTGGGCACGCGCTACGCTCGATTTTGGCACTGTCTTCATCGCTCACGTTCGAGTCGGCGCCCGCCACCATTGCATCGACTAAATCGAGCTTGATGAGCTTATCCGACAGCTTAGTTTTACCCGCTTCCATCGGTCCACCAGACACAAATACGACGGGAATATTGAGGCGCAGCGCCGCCATCAACATGCCGGGGGTGATCTTGTCGCAGTTGGAGATACACACTAAAGCATCGGCGCAGTGGGCGTTAACCATGTATTCCACACTGTCGGCGATAAGCTCGCGCGATGGCAGACTGTAAAGCATGCCGCCGTGGCCCATGGCGATACCGTCATCGACTGCGATCGTATTGAATTCTTTGGCGATACCGCCCGCTTCTTCGATGGCGCTCGCGACGAGTGAGCCCATGTCTTTTAAGTGCACATGACCCGGTACAAACTGAGTAAAGGAGTTGGCAATGGCGATAATTGGCTTACCAAAATCATTGTCTTTCACCCCTGTGGCGCGCCATAGCGCACGGGCACCCGCCATATTGCGGCCTTCGGTACTGGTAGCTGAACGTAACTTTGGCATTGACTGTATCCTTTATCTCAAATCGAAAATCGTATTCTTAATTCACATGACGAATGCTTAAGCATTCGCCGTTTGTTGCAAGCTCAGAGGTAACAATACCTTACACTGGGTCACATCAATCAGTTTATTCAACTGATTACTTAACAGTTCGATGGCACGTTCGCTATCGACCTCCATATCCAGCGACAGGCTAGCGTCGTCATTCATACGCATCTGCATTTGGGTAATCGTAAAGCCGCGATGGCGAGTCACGCGCAAAACACGCTCAAGCACTTCGGGGCGTTGTTGAACCGTTAATTCCAGAGAGTGGATCATGTTTGTTTCTCCATTTCGTCCATCATATCGCTGTTTGATGCGCCGGGGGGCACCAGTGGCCAAACGTTAAAAGCATCATCGATTGCAACGTGTAACAAATACGGGCCCTTAGCCGCTAACATTTCGGTTAAGGCTTCTTCCACTTCGTCGGAAGAAAAAATCGTCCGGCCGGGAATATCAAAAGCAGAGGCCAATAACACAAAATCAGGGTTATCGGATAAATCCGTTTCGCTGTAGCGCTCTTCAAAAAATAGCTGCTGCCACTGCTTCACCATGCCGAGTTTTTGATTGTCGATCAGCACTATCTTCACCGGCAGCTTACGGCGTTTGATGGTAGTCAGCTCCTGCACATTCATCATAAAAGAACCATCGCCAGAGACAGTCACCACAGTCGCATCGGGACGGGCCACTTGCGCACCAATCGCGGCGGGTAAGCCAAAGCCCATAGTGCCTAAGCCCGCACTGGACAGGTGATCTTCTGGACGGCGGAACCACATATGCTGGGCCACCCACATTTGGTGCTGGCCCACATCGCAACAAACAACGCTGTCTTCGGGTAATTTATTGGCTAAACGGCGCAGCAGCGCAGGCGCATAGATCAAACTGCCGGGGTGTTGATAATCCCATTGATGCTTACGACATAAATGCTCCACTTCAGCCTGCCAAGGCGTAATGTTCATCGACATGGCTAAGGCGGGGAGGATTTGGCGTAAGTCACCGGCGATTGCCACCTCTGGCATACGTAACTTGCCCAGCTCAGCGGCGTCTATGTCTAAATGGATCACTTTGGCCTTGTCGGCAAAGCTCGCTAAACGGCCGGTGACTCTGTCATCGAAACGGGCGCCAACCACGATCAGCAAATCACAATCCTGTACCGCTAAGTTAGCCGCCTTGCCACCATGCATGCCTAACATGCCTAAGTAGCCGGGTGTACCATGGGCGATACTGCCCAGCCCTTTCAAGGTTGCGACCGAAGGTATACCCGTTACTTTGATAAACTCACGCAGTTGATCGACCGCGCCCGCCATGCCCACACCGCCGCCGACATACAACATAGGCTGCTTAGCCTCAGTCAACAGTGCACGGGCGGCGTCGATATCACTCATCTCAGCTTGGGGTTCGTTCATGACGGCCAGCAAAGGTGTACGGTATTCGAGGTGAGCGAGTTGGATATCCTTCGGGATATCGACCAACACAGGGCCAGGGCGACCAGATGCGGCGATCTCAAAAGCTTGATACAAGGTTGGGATCAGGTCGTTGATGTTTGTCACCATAAAACTGTGCTTAGTGCAGCTCAGTGACATGCCCAGCACATCGATTTCTTGAAACGCATCAGTGCCGATAACGGCGGTGGAGACTTGACCCGTAATGGCCACGATAGGCACTGAATCTAACAACGCATCGGCAAGTGAGGTGATAAGGTTAGTCGCGCCTGGGCCTGAAGTCGCAAAGCACACGCCGGTTTTACCGCTGGCTCTTGCGTATCCTACGGCAGCAAAGGCGGCGCCTTGTTCGTGACGGCTTAAGAGATGTTCAACAGGGCTTCCATAGAGGGCATCGTATATTGGCATAATGGCACCACCTGGGTAACCAAACACTGTGGTGACTCCATGTGCTGCTAACACTTTGATTACCGCGTCTGCGCCTCTGATCATCTGCCCTGGTTCCATATTATCTCTCGCTACGTTAGTCCTGAATTGCCGAAAATCGACGCTAATTTTTTACTCTTTCGAAGCTTAGAACCTTGCTCTAGGCCCTGAAACGAAGAACCCCCCGGTCCTTTCGGAGCGGGGGGTTCTTTCGAAACTTTTAACCTTTTAGGTCTATCAGTTTGCCATGCGCCGCCCCCGCTGTGATTTAATAATCACGACGGTAATAATCACGAGAATGAGCTTGGCAGCTTGGTTAAACATCAATATGGATTCCTAATCGGTGTTTCTAAAATTTGGGTATTGAATGAAAGTTAGTATCGCTTTGGACTTTGCCCTAGCGCGAGCTATTAGCTTTACCATAAAGCAACGGCCAAACACAATAAAAAATATCTTTTGTCAAAAAAAATTCAGCTTCCCTGCCGAGACAATGCAAAACAACAAAGTAAAACGTTAACTGTTGAGCCTCAGTCGGCGCGATTCACCTACTGAACAATAGACTCACTAACTGTGTCGTTTTTGCCCGCTCGACAACCCACTGAACAGGAAAAAATTTGTTTCTCACTAACTGATTTATCACTAAGCTGATTCATCACTAAGCAAGCTCAAGATGCGCGTTTCACTATCTTGAGCTTGCTTGGGAACTGAGCTGAGACCCAAGTCCTTTGAGTATCAACCCTCTCCCCCAATGCTGGGCTTAACTCACTATCACTTAAGCCTCAACAATGCTCTTCATATCTGTCATGTAACCGCGAAGCTCAGCGCCAACATATTCCACTGCCGTTTCACGAATCGCTTCGTTAACAGCGATGAGCGTTAGGTTGTCGACACCGGTTGCGCTGTCTTTCAGGCCAGCACCTAAATACTCAGATGACATGGCATTAACGTAGTCGCGCAGCATAGGTACGGCGGCGTGATTAAACAGGTAGCAACCGTATTCGGCTGTGTCTGAAATCACTACGTTCATTTCGTACAAACGCTTACGAGCAATCGTGTTAGCGATAAGTGGGGTTTCGTGCAGTGATTCGTAATAAGCCGACTCTTCCACGATACCCGCAGACACCATAGTGTCGAACGCCAGTTCCACACCCGCTTTGATCATAGCGACAAGGAAAATACCTTTGTCGAAATAGGTTTGTTCGTCGATATGCTCGCTCGATACGGGCGCATTTTCGAAACCTGTTTCGCCAGTTTCGGCTCTCCAACGCAGTAAGTTCGCATCATCGTTTGCCCAGTCTTCCATCATAGTGCGAGAGAATTCGCCGCTGATGATGTCATCCATGTGCTTTTCAAATAATGGCTGAAGGATTTCTTTTAAATCTTCTGCAATTTCAAATGCTTTAATCTTAGCTGGATTAGACAAACGGTCCATCATGTTAGTGATACCGCCGTGTTTCAGCGCTTCAGTGACCGTTTCCCAACCTTGCTGGATAAGCTTGGCCGCGTAGCCTGGCTCAACGCCATCGGCGATCATTTTCTCGTAACCTAAGATGGCACCCGTCTGCAACATACCACACAGAATGGTCTGCTCGCCCATCAGATCCGACTTCACTTCTGCGATGAAAGACGACAGTAAAACACCGGCTCTGTCTCCACCCGTTGCGCTAGCGTAGGCTTTAGCAATCTCTAAGCCATCACCGTTTGGATCGTTTTCTGGGTGAACCGCGATAAGGGTAGGCACACCAAAACCACGTTTGTATTCTTCACGCACTTCAGTACCTGGGCACTTAGGCGCAACCATCACCACAGTAATATCGGAACGAACTTGCATACCCTCTTCAACAATGTTGAAGCCGTGTGAGTAAGACAAGGTAGAGCCTTGCTTCATCAGTGGCATAACTGCGTTAACCACGTTTGAATGCTGTTTGTCCGGCGTCAGATTAAGGACCAGATCCGCCGCGGGGATTAATTCTTCAAAGGTACCGACACGGAAACCGTTATCGGTTGCTTTTTGCCATGAGGCACGTTTCTGTTCAATCGCTTCAGGACGCAGGGCAAAAGAGATATTCAGACCCGAATCACGCATGTTCAAGCCTTGGTTAAGACCTTGAGCACCACAACCTAAAATAACAATATTCCAATCTTTGATGTAGTTACAGCCGTCGCTAAACTCAGAACGATCCATGAAACGACATTGGCCAAGCTGTGCTAATTGTTGACGTAAATTCAGAGAGTTAAAATAGTTAGCCATCTGATATACCACCTATAAGTCAGAAATTTTGGACGCAACCAAACTAACATAATGTTACGACTTGGTTGTGATTGAAATCACTATAACCCATGCTTATCATTGCTTAAAATGATATATTCGGAACTTCATATTGCATTATGCGCAACGTCAGCCGCAATAACGCTCAGTAACACTGGCAGCAACATCGGCGGCAATATGCAGCACTCAAGCTCAGGCTAAACAGGATAAGTTATGGATATTCGTACCCTCAAATTGTACCTGCACTTATGTGACAGTTTGCACTTCGCCAAGACCGCGGAGCAGATGCATGTGAGCCCATCGACCTTAAGCCGAGCACTGCAAAGATTAGAAGAAGAAGTGAACGCTAAACTGTTAGAGCGGGATAATCGCAGCGTGACCTTAACCCTCGCGGGACACGAGTTTAAGCGATTCGCCGAGCAGACCTTGAACCATTGGAGCACACTCAAGCACAGTATCGATCTCAAGCAGGACGTACTGCGCGGTCGGTTAAATCTATATTGCTCGGTCACTGCTGCCTACAGTCATTTACCGGGTTTATTGGATTTATTCCGCCAAGAACATCCCTTCGTCGAGATTGCTTTAACCACGGGAGATGCGGCGAACGCACTGGCCGAAGTGCAGCAGAATCGCGCCGATATCGCCATCGCCGCCTTGCCGGATCCTTTCCCCAGCAGCTTACATTTTGCCAAAATCGACGATGTGCCACTGTCGATTATCGCACCGACGATCCGCTGTGCAGTACAGCAACAAGTGAGTCAAACGCCCATCGATTGGTCGAGCGTGCCCTTTATCATCCCAGATCACGGCCCAGGACGGCGCCGCGCCGATAACTGGTTCAAACAAATGGGCATCAGCCCTAATATTTACGCCCAAGTCTCGGGACAGGAAGCGATCGCCTCTATGGTAGCGTTAGGTTGTGGCGTGAGCATGAGCCCCGAAGTGGTGATCAATAATAGCCCAGTGCGTGATCGCATTCAGTTGCTCTCGTCGCCAGTGGCGATTCCACCGTTCGAGTTAGGTTGCTGCTGCAAAGTGAAACGACTTGATGATCCCATCGTTAATGCGTTTTTGGATGTGATTTAAACGGGGAAAGTAATACAAAATAAAAGTGCGAGTGGAGAGTTTCAACGAGATAGAAAACCGAAACGGCTCTCAAAAAGCTAAAAACTTAGCTGAAAGAGAACCGCTTCACTATCGAACAGTTGTTATCAAATTGGTGCTAACGAACTATTGCCACAAGATTTCTATCGCAAGGCAATCAACACAAGATGACAGGATTACACATCCGGCGAGTTGAGCTTATCAATAGGATCGATACGGGTCACCAATAGCTGATCGACCTTGTACGAATCGATATCGACCACCTCAAATTTATAGCCCGCATAGTTCACGAAATCCGTACGCTTAGGGATTTTACGCAGCATATACATCATAAAACCAGCAATGGTTTCGTAGTTCTGATTATGCGGAAACTCCTCAATACCAAAGGCGCGCATTACGTCGGTAATAGGCGTCACACCGTCGACTAACCAAGAGTTGCTATCACGGGCGATGATCTGCTCTTCGCTCTCGTGCAATGACCAAGCCCCCATTACGGCGCGCTGTAGATCGTTAGTCGTGACAATCCCCACCACTAAGGCGTATTCGTTCATGACCACGGCAAAATCGGCGCGACTATTTTTAAAGTATTCCATCGCTTCTGACAGGCTCAGCGTATCGGGAATGATCAGCGAAGTATGGATTAAGTTACTGCCTTTTAAGATGATATTCTCACCGTTGATCACACGGATCAGCAATTCTTTCGCATCCACGAAGCCTTTGATCATATCTAACTGACCATCGCAGACGAGGAACTTAGTATGGGGATCTTCAGAAATTTTACGCTTGATATCTTCTTCACTGTCTTGCAGTAAAAAGTACACTAAGCTTTCACGGGCCGTCATGGCCGAAGTCACAGAAACGGTTTGCATTTCAAACACATTTTCCATCATCTGTTGCTCACCGCGATCTAGCACCCCTGCTTCGGCACCGGCATTCATGACGGCATAAATGTCGTCGGAGGTGATGGCATCGTTACGCACGGTTGGGATCTGCAGCAGTTTAAAGATACCACTCGCCATGCCGTTGAAAAACCACACTAATGGGCGTAATAGCACAATACAGAAAGACATAGGCCCGACAACGGCTAAAGCGACAGGCTCAGGCATCGCCATGGCAATGCGTTTTGGCATTAAATCGGCGACTAAAATAAAGGCGCTGGTTACCGTTATGAAGGATAAAACAAAGCTCAATTGGCTCAGCCAAGGCTCGGCAACTAAAGGGGAAAGCAACTGATAGAAGTAAGGCCGAAATGCCGACTCACCCACAATACCGCCCATGATGGCAACGGCATTAAGACCAATTTGTACTACCGTAAAAAAGCTTCCGGGAACGGCTTGTAACTGCAGCACCTTTTCTGCTCGTGCATCGCCCTCATCGGCTAACTGACGTAAACGAATTTTACGTGAAGCGGCAAGTGCAATTTCTGACATAGAGAAAAAACAACTCGCGCCGATTAGACACAATATAATCATCACGTTATCAAAGAGACTCATGTAACACCTTTCATTTAACACTGGACTAACTAGGACCAACCCGCGCTTTATTGCTCGCAAGTCAGTTGAATTCATTGTATTTGAGCAAAGTTTGCTTTGTCTGGTCGCTGTACAACAAGATTGTATTGACCACTTTCACCCCTGAGATGAATGAGCGCTTAGATGACAATCCTTAGGGTGCACTCAGTATATCTGCAAATTCACGAGTTATGCGTGACTCCGCTCTCGCAGCCCACGCATAGCGCTAATGCACTTGCATCATTTAAGTAATTCTTTATGTCGAAACGACTGAATATACAGCATTTAATTATTTTACTCGACTCGATGGCATTAGACATCCGAGCGCGGTGGCTTTGATATTGAGCTGCTAGAACGTACATTTAAACCAACAGAATTGACTATGCAGTCGTGGCTTTGCTTAGTTGCGTTACGTAAAATACGTCCAGAATGGCAGCATGGATGTCACTCAGAGTGCATCGCTAAATCGACAATAGGCGACAGATTATATCTCATCTGCCGCCTAATATTACCTCACCTTGAGTAATTTTTATCTTAGCGACTTATCTACAGCTGTGTTTCACATAAATGTTATCAATTAGTTAGCATGATTGAGGACGTCTGTGGCGTGGTGATGCTAACCGAATATGTCTCCAATTTTGCAGCATAGCGCCTAGACTCTTGAAGCTCAGTAGCCAATCCAGCAACGTGTTGTGATATCTTGGCGAAAGAGTAACGTCACCTTCAACCGGCTCCCATTAAATCACTTCAACCTCGACTCTATTGCGACCTTTATCCTTAGCGCGATAGAGGCAAACATCGGCGCGGCGTAATACGTCGGCCATCTTAAACCCAGAGATCTTATCTAATGGCAAAAACACGCTGCCAATACTGATCGTCACCACAGCCAAGGGAGATACTTGATGGGGAATATTGAGTTGCTCAACGAGATAACACAGTTGCGTAGCAATAGCCGTTAACTGTGCTGGCGTGACCTGCTCGACGACCAAAGCAAACTCTTCACCACCAATGCGAGCCAATAGAGCATTGTGCGGCAGGATATCGCACTGTGCTAAGGCATCAGCCACCCGTTTAAGCACAGTATCGCCTTCAAGATGACCATAAGTGTCGTTGTAGGATTTGAAATAATCGATATCTAACATTAACAATCCCGCTGGAGTGTTAGCTTGTAGCACAGTAGCTAATCTTTCGGTAAAGGGTCGTCTATTAGCTAAGCCAGTTAACTCATCGGTTTCAGCCATCACCTTTAATTGGCTATTCGCGGCAACCAGCGCTTGTTGTAGCACTATCATCTGACGCTCTTTCTGTTCGCGTAGCAGTAACTCGTTCAATGCGGAGGCGAATTGGGTCAACATATTCTTTTTCTGGGCGTTCCAATTTAATGGCCGCGACACAGTCGACAGCGAGAGCAATCCCAATAACTCCCCAGCATTTTTAATCGCAAAGGCGGCAATCGAACATATCCCCACGGATTTCATTACCTCATATTCCTGTGGTGAAAAAGCCTTTAACGCCTCAAGATCCTCAATCACTAAGGTCGATTCCGTCTCGAATTTTTTAGCCAGTTGAGCAATATTATCTACCGAAATCACTTGGACCTTATTTGCGTGTAAGTCACTGGTCCAAAAGCTGCGGTAATAGGCATGCTGCTGATTGAATTCGAGAAGACTCACCCTTTCAACATCAAATAACTGACCTATTTTGTGGCATACCTCAGTTAAGGTTTTATCCACATTGCAGGTATCTATGCTCAAAAATTGCAATGAAATCTCGGCCAACAATTGATTCGACTGCGACTGCCAATCTAATTCTTTAGTTCGTTCTTTGACTAAGTCAGACAATAAATGCTGCTGTTGTTGCAGTGCACGTTGCTGACGTTTATTGATGGCTAAATCATTACGTATCCTTTGATACATACCTTTAAGTGACAATGCCACATGGGCTATTTCATCGGGTCTTGCGGTTACCGTCTCGGGCACAGATAACTTTTTTAACGAGTTAAGATTGATTTTATTAGTGAAATCTTCCAGTGCCGACAATCTATCTGTCACCATGAGTCGCACTAAGGTCAAAATCAAATAAATCATCAATAGGGTCTTTAACCCATTACCAAGCACGATAAAAATCAACTGCCGCCACAGCTCGTAGTAAAGCCGATTGGTATCTAACCCTACGGTCAAAGTCGCTATCGACTGCTCTTGATAGGTCACAGGATAGTGAAATAGAGTTTGCGACTCATCATCGGTTAACAAAGGTTTACCCAGATGCATAGTGACGCCATCGATACTGTCTAAATGTACACTCGACACTAATGGCATCATCCCCAGTCCAGAGAGCAAATCCGATAACAAGCTACGGTCGACGTCCCACAGTGACTTAGCCACGCTTGGCAAAATAGATTCTGAATACTCGCGGATATCCGAAGTCGCATTATCGATACTATCCTGATAGTTCCAAATCAACTGTACCAGCATAGTTAACACAGCAAAAAACGAGCTCACCCCAATAATAATCAGCGTCATCTTGTGGCTAATAGAATGATTATGATGCTTCATGTACACCTGTTATTACGCCTTAAGGGGCAACTTATTCAAAATCTGAGACTGGAAAATCTGTGGCCAATCTCGAGCAACTAACATTTGATAAAATGCCGAATCTGGTTGCAAAACACCGAACAAGGCAACATTGTCATAGGGGAGATATTTTTTATGCTGCTGATAATATTGCAATTCGACCAAACCTAAAGCGCCAACCAAAAAATGCCCGCCACCAATAACACTCACAGAGTGCTGGCGACAAAGCTGTAAAATCTCAGGTGAAGTATTGATCGTACCGACAAATACATCTTTACCAGACACCAAACCTTTTTCCTTCAATGCCTTAAGCACCCCAATCGCCATACGATCACTGGCGGTCCAAATCACATTCAGATCAGGATAACGATTCAGCAGGGTTAACGCTTGCCCATAAGCCACAGCCTCACTCCATTGGCCATAAACCGTTTGAGTCAGAGTGGCATTGGACTGCATAAAGAAATAGTCACTGGCGCCTTGGGTTCGTAGCACTGAAGCAGGCGTCGATTTATCGCCCGAAATCAACAGAACTTTAGCCGCCTTTCCCTCTAAGTCGTCCATTAAGGCCTTAGCGGTCGCCGAACCAATAGCGTAATTATCGGGAATAATGGCGGGTAACAGATATTCTTGCCAATGGGGATCTTGCAGCAAGGCATCACGCTCGCCAGGGGAAATATCATTTAAAATCAATTGTACATAGACAGGGTGAGGATAAAGCGCCTGCAGCATTTTTATCGCGGATTGTTTTTCATTAACCAGAATAACGTAATTAGGTAACGCCTTTGCAGAAGCTAACAACTCATCGAGTTGAGTGATCATCTTGAAGTGATTGCGATCGGAATGAATGATATCGAGTTTAATATCGAGTGTCGTCGATGCCGCCAACATCAATTGGTCGACATCTCCCCAAAAACTGTCATCGACAGCCCCAGGATTAAAAAAAACCACATCGAGTTTTGCCCATGCTGCCCCACCAAAACCCGCAGTACAGATAAACACACACGCTAACATCCACGAACGCATAGGCGAGTTCTCCTCGACCATGTTCCCTCAAATGTCATCCTTCACAAGAGGTCACTTTATTATTATCGATTCACAACCTTGTTACCGCATCGCCGCCAAAAATGTTGCTAAAATCGGCAGCAGATGTTTCGATTAAACCACAAAATGATACAAAGTATACTTTATATGCTGACTATTTATTCCGACACCCTGTCGGTATAGGGGGTTCGAGTGGCTCAGTAGCAGAATGTTTATGGGGATGTAAGTGGCGGCCTTATGGTCAGTCTTGCGACCTAACCACGGAGAAAATGACGGGGACTTAAAAGGAATACAAGTTAGAACTCAGACGTTAATGCAGCCTAGCGGTCGAGTTGAATCAAGGTCGTGGATAGGGGAACCATGATTTTCAGTGGAGGGTAAACCAAATGAGGCTGCTCAACGATGCCTTCATATAATGGCATAGGTTAACCAATTTCTATTAACTAATTGAAATAATTAAATATAATCATCAAACGCTCAATCTATTCAGTCGTAATCATTTCTCCCAGAATCAATCATTTATAACTCACATTCATTCAAAGGCACTAAATTGTGCTTGTGACTCTTCTTTTAATCGGTCGCAACATACACCTTCAATCGTCTCGATGTACTCCGATTGCTGTGTAACCCGCATCGCCAAACAAAAAGGTTGGCAGTAGCCAACCTTATCAATGAACTAATAATCATAAATGCAGTAAATGCGTTCAAATTGACCCGACGCGAGATCGTCCCGGTGGATAATAAAATTCAATTGCATAGAATGCTCACTGTAGACGACTTTGAACAGTACTAGATAATCTTCGGCATTGCCGCCTAATTCAGCCGCGGCGCGGAGTTCGGGTGCTTTATAGCGGCTATCACCATGGCCATTAATGCTGGCTATCCCATCGAAATAGGGCAGCGGCTGCTCGGGAACGAGCAATTCCTGCAGGTTGGATGACTGCCATTCAGGTAGTGCCGCCCACTGCGCTTGAGTGAAAATCTGCCCGGGAATTAACCCCTGCTTATTCATTTTCATCAGGTCAAAGAAGTAGAGCTGATCTTGCCACTCAGATGCCAATTCGTCATCCACAACCGCTAGGGCCTCCAGCACCATAGCTTGTTGCGGTTCTGGTAGCGCTTGTAAACGTGCCTTGGCTAACTTTACTAAATGCGGGTTGTCACTATTAATCATGTCAGGGGCTATCATCTTAATGCTGGCAATTCCCTGAAGTTGATAAGCCTCTTCATACTCATAGTTTGCACATACCGCATCGTCGAACTTAGGTTCGGCAATCGCTTTTCCAGAGTTCAGTTGTTGATCCTCAGCGACATAATAGACATGGCCGCGAAGCATTTCCGAGAATCGCCAGCGCTCCAAAAAGAACAACAATCGCCCTTCTCGAGGCAAATAAGATTGAAACGCCTTCAGGTCGCTGCAGTTGAGCTGTGCGATAAATTGCATGGGCACACGGAAGGCTTGCGCCGCCTCGTCCCAATCCGAATCTTGCGACCAACAATAATGTTCCTCGATATACTCGCGAGTGTGGTCGAATTCCTCAGCGTAAGCATCCAGCATCTCCTCCCGTCCAACCAAAGTCACCGGATAATCCATGCCGACAGGCAAATCCGGCAATCCACCCAGCCGGCTGTTACCTAACTGGGCATAGTCTTCGATTGCACAGGGATAGAGATCGACACTACTGCGAATAAACGCCGAAAGCGTATGGGCAAGATGTGGGTCTTTAAACTGCGCCAGCTTTTGCTCTAACAACTGCCGACGAATGGGGGAATTTTCTGCTAAAAATATATCCATATTTACCTCACGACTCCAATGTTTGTTTTTTATCATTTCTATCAACTATTTGCCATCTTCAAATAAGGTAAATTGCCAAGCCTATCACACGATTAGCAAAGCCGGAGTCAACGGCTTGCTAATGAGAAGGGCAACGACCTAGGCGATAGGAAACCCCTCCCATTAATTACTGCTACACTCAAATTCAGCGAAAAAGATCAACAAAAGGATTTGTTTATGGCGATTGCCTGTGTCAATACCCGAGCCAGTTGTGGGGTCGAAGCTCCACAAGTCACAGTTGAAGTGCATCTCAGCAACGGCTTACCTGCATTTAATCTTGTAGGCTTACCCGAAGCTTCGGTAAAAGAAGCCCGTGAGCGAGTACGCAGTGCCTTGATCAATGCGGGATTCGAGTTTCCAATGCGGCGGATAACCGTCAATCTCGCGCCAGCTGATTTACCTAAACAAGGTGGCCGCTACGACTTACCCATCGCCGTGGGCATATTGGCCGCTTCGGAACAGATTCCCATTAACAGTTTAAAAAATATCGAGTTTGTCGGTGAGTTGGCACTGTCTGGACACATACGTTATTGCCAAGGGTTATTGCCCGCGATTATCGCTGCAAAGCGCCAAGACCATACCTTGGTCTTACCGCTAGATAACCGCCACGATGCCGAGCTAGTCGGCTATCCCAATGTGTTATTTGGTTCGCATCTGCAAAGTCTAGCCGCGTATTTACAAGGGCAAAACCAACTGCCAACACTGGCGCCACAGTTAGAATGGGTAAGCCAAGAGACACCCGAGTCCCATACTTGCCTGAGCGATGTGATTGGCCAATATCAGGCCAAGCAAGCACTCGAAATTGCCGCTGCGGGTAACCACAACCTCTTGATGCTAGGCCCGCCGGGTACTGGCAAGACCATGCTTGCCAGCCGCATGATGGCGCTATTGCCCGCGCTCAATTATGAGGAAGCGTTAGAAGTGGCGGCAATTCATTCCGTTGCAGGACTCGACATTAAACCGCAGCATTTTTTACAGCGACCATTTAGGGCACCGCACCACACGAGTTCTTCAATTTCCCTCGTGGGCGGTGGCAGTATCCCAAAACCTGGGGAGATCTCCCTCGCCCATCGCGGTGTATTATTCTTGGATGAAGTGGCTGAATTTCCGCGTAAAGTCTTAGATTGCCTGCGCGAACCGATGGAAACCGGCGAAGTAGTGATTTCCCGCGCCGCCGCTAAGCTGACATTTTTAAGTCGATTCCAATTAATCGCAGCGATGAATCCTAGCCCTAGTGGCGACTTGGATAGCCATCATAGATCCAGCCCAGAACAAATCCAACGTTACCTTTCGCGGCTTTCAGGTCCGTTTCTCGATCGTTTCGACTTGACCATAGAAGTGCCCAAACTTCCCGCGGGCACCTTGACTCAAGCCGCGCCGCAGACAGAAACCAGCCAAGATATCGCCAAACGAGTGAAGCTGGCGCGTGAGCTACAACTCGCCCGTGCTGGTGTGCTCAATAGCGAACTTACAGGGAAACAATTGAAACGCTTCAGCGGGCTCAGTGATGCTGATTTAGTATTTTTGGAGCAAAGCGTGGTCAAGCTTGGCCTTTCGGTTCGCAGTTTTCATCGTATACAAAGAGTCGCCCGCACTATCGCCGATCTTGAACAAGCACCTAACACCGAACGCCGTCATCTTGCCCAAGCACTGGGTTATCGTGCTATGGATAGGTTGCTGGCACGACTATCCCAGCAATATTGAGTCAGCCACTTTACAGTGAAGATGAACAAATGCACCGACCAGCAGTGCCTAAGATTGAGCCAAACGCCTACACCGAGTAACATAGGCCTCCAATTTTTGTCAGGGGGCTCGGATGGGAATGCTGTTTTCACAGATAAAAGGCTGTATTGCATTTTTAGGTTACGTTATAAATACCGTCTTTTGGACTATCCCAATCGTGTTAATAAGTTTTATAAAACTGATACCTATCAGTCCATTAAGGACTGCGACTAGTCATGTGCTCGACTTTTGTGCCAGTGCTTGGATCAGCGTCAATGGCGTGATTGAGCGTTGCTTGCATCCCGTTAAAATAGAACTGAGTGGTGACACCGACTTTTCCACTAAAGAGTGGTATATGGTGATTGCCAACCACCAGTCTTGGGTCGATATCCTGATCCTGCAGCGGATTTTTAACCGAAAAATCCCTTTCTTAAAGTTTTTCCTCAAGCAAGAGCTGATTTTTGTGCCTGTATTAGGCCTAGCTTGGTGGGCACTCGATTTTCCTTTTATGCGTCGTTATAGCACGGCACAGTTGCGTAAGAATCCTAAGTTAAAGGGCAAAGACATTGAAATTACACGTAAAGCCTGTACTAAGTTTAAGGCTAAGCCTGTGAGTGTGATGAACTTTGTCGAAGGCACGCGCTTCAGCAAGGCTAAGCATCAAAAACAAAACTCACAGTTCCAACATTTGCTAAAACCTAAAGCGGGCGGCATGGCCTTCGCGCTATCAGCCATGGGTGAACAGATCCACAAGCTAGTCGATGTCTCCATTTACTACCCAGACGCAGTACCGAGCTATTGGGACTACCTGACAGGCAAGTTGCCAAGCGTTAAAGTACACATCAAGGTCTCCGATATTGATCCTGCAATGCGCGGTGATTATATGAATGACCGCGATTTTAAAATTGGCTTCCAAGAACAACTGAATCAACTCTGGCTCACTAAGGATCAAGTGTTAAGCCAACTCGCTAGCCAAGCGAATAAAGAATAAAGGTAACGCCACTATGTTGAATTTCCTGCCTGGTTCAGTGTTGTTTATGCTGAGCTTAAGCTTGCTGATCATTAATACCGCCGTTTGGGGCTCGCTTATCAGCATTGGCGGATTAGTGAAACTTGTGATGCCAGCACAAGGTGCGCGCAATGCGGTGACTACGGTCATGAACCGTTTTATGTGGGCTTGGGCCTGCTGCAACGGTGGCATCTTGTATTTGATCGCTAAAATTGAGTGGGATGTCAAAGGGCTCGAAGGACTCGATAAAAACAGCTGGTATTTGCTGATCAGCAACCACCTCAGTGGATTCGATATCGCCGCGCAAACTTACGTGTTACGTAACCACATCCCTATGCTGAAGTTCTTCCTCAAAAAAGAACTCATCTATGTGCCCATCATGGGCCTAGGATGTTGGGCGCTGGATATGCCATTTATGAATAGAACCAGCCCCGCAAAACTCAAAAAGAATCCAAAGCTTAAGGGTAAAGATTTAGCGACCACACGCCGCGCCTGTGCCAAGTTTAGCAATATGCCCACGTCAATCATTAACTATGTTGAAGGCAGCCGTTTTACCCAAGATAAACATCAGCGCCAAAACTCGCCTTATCAACATTTGTTACGTCCTAAAGCGGGTGGTATCGCCTTTACCTTATCAGCCATGGGCGAACAATTTACTAACCTGCTGGATATGACAATCGTCTACCCAGATGCGCCTGAAGATATTCTGTTTGGGGTGATGAATGGTAAGGTCAGTAAGATTATTGTGCGAATTAACGCCCTGCCCGTGCCCCAGGTCGATGCGGCACGTTATTTCTCTGAATCTGAGTACCGCGTCGAATTCCAACGCTGGTTAAACCAAGTGTGGGCGGAAAAAGATCTACAAATTCATGCTTTACTCCAAACACATCAAAGTGTGAACAATAAGGCCACCAGCCCCAATCACACTCAAGCAAGCTAGCTCGTCTCTAGCTTTGCTCTAGTTCAGCAACGCATGCCGCTGCAGCGGATAACTCCAATTCATTGAATACGGTTATTCCTGCGGCACTGAGTTTTTCAGCTGTTAATCCTCGTCCCGCAATTAACTGTTTTACAAATTGACCATCGTAAATCTGCCTATTACCACAGGATGGACTGCGGGCTTTTAAAATCGCCACTTTAATCCCGTGTTGCTGCGCCAGCTTAAGCGCGAGATCGGCTCCCAGACTAAAAGCGTGAGTCACATCCTCACCCTGAGCGGTTAAGATACGCTGCCCAACCCGCTCCGCTGGCGGTCTAGGTGTTGGCAAACCGCCTGCACATTCGGGACAAATCGCCACAATCCGCCCTTGCTCGAGCCACGTTTGCACCAGCTCGCTCTCCATCAAGTTATGGCCACCGTCGTAGCGCACCGCTTGTCCGAGTAAACAACTGCTCACTAACACTTTTTCCACTGTCATCCCCAAATGTCTCATTCCGCCCATAGCATAACGCGAAGGATAAACATGCCAAATGCATTTGGACGATTTCCCCCAAAACCATCAACATCCGCAACGAGGCAGGAAGGTTAAAACCACGTCATTGTTGACAATTTAATATTTAAATATTCATAACATAAAATATTAATAACGAGATAATTAAAATAAAATGATAAAAATCAATAATAAAAATAGAAATCTATTGAAATATAGACTTACGTCTAAGTAAACACATTGTTGACAATCCACCAAGGGAGGGCTATTTTTTACCCATTGTCGACAATCCTATTAATAGTGATGCGCTCTATGTTGAAGCAAGACACGACGTTCGTTTCTGATGACACTCAAGTTCCCCATCTGCACAAGGTCAAATCGACCTCGGCAGATAAGACGTCGACCACATTAGCCGATCAAATTTTGGTGCAGATCCAAACCAGCATCATCAAGGGCGAACTGCCTGCGGGCAGTAAAATTAACGAGCAAGCGCTGGCCGAAAAATACGGTATCAGCCGCGGCCCAACCCGCGAAGCCCTGCAAACCTTAGAAAGACAACGCTTAGTAGTGCGCGCACCCCATGTTGGTGCCCGCGTCGCCCAACTGACGGTGAGTGAACTTAACGATTTATATCAACTACGTAGCGTACTTGAAGGCATGGCCTGCGAACTCGCCGCCAGCCGTATTACCCCAGAACAATTAGCCAAGCTAGAAGATCTGCTCGCAACGCAAGAAGCAGCGCTCGCCAAAGGCGATACTTACTTCCAAGAGGAAGGCGATGTCGACTTCCACTACCAAATTATTCAAGCCAGCGGTAACAAGCATCTGCAGGAAACCTTAGTCGGCGGCCTGTATCACTTGCTGCGTATGTATCGCTACCAGTGCACTAATAAAAATCGTCCCGTGAAAGCGATTGCCGAGCACAGACGCATAGTCGAAGCCATTGCCCAGCGCGATGGTGAGTTGGCCAGTTTGCTGATGCGCCGCCATATCGAACAGGGGCGTAAAAATACCGAATTACGCTTAATTGAATTGCAAGCCAATGCAGCCGCAAAAGAAACCTTAGCCAACATTAGCTAAGTTCTTACGGCTCAATATGCCCACTTCCCATAAAATGGAAAAGGATAAAACCATGACCCAAAGCGCAGGATTACGTTTTCGCCAAGCTCTTGCTAAGGCCAAACCGTTACAAATCGTTGGCACCACCAATGCCTATTTTGCCTTAATGGCAGAACAAACAGGCTTCCAAGCCTTGTATCTTTCGGGCGCTGGCGTTGCCAATGCTTCCTACGGTTTGCCAGATTTAGGCATGACCTCAATGAATGACGTGCTGATTGATGCCGGCCGCATCACCTCTGCCACGCAAGTGCCTTTATTGGTCGATATCGATACTGGCTGGGGCGGCGCATTCAACATTGCTCGTACCATTAAAGAATTCGAAAAAATCGGCGTCGCCGCTGTGCACATGGAAGACCAAGTGTCACAAAAGCGTTGCGGCCATAGACCTAACAAAGCGGTAGTGAGCATTGAAGAAATGGTCGATCGCATTAAAGCGGCCGTCGATGCCCGTACCGATCCTAACTTTGTGATCATGGCGCGTACCGATGCGGTTGCCGTAGAAGGTTTAGAAGCGGGTATTGAACGCGCGCAAGCGTATATCGCCGCCGGTGCCGACATGATCTTCGCCGAAGCCTTAACTGAGCTAGACCAATATCGCCATTTTAAAGCACAGGTAAAAGCACCGATTTTGGCGAACATGACTGAATTTGGTCAAACCCAATTGTTCAATAAAGAAGAGCTCGCCGAGGCGGGCGCCGACATGGTGCTCTACCCACTCGGTACTTTCCGTGCAGCCAACCAAGCCGCACTGAACGTCATGCAAGCGCTGATGAATGATGGTCATCAACGCAACGTGCTAGACACTATGCAGACCCGTAAAGACTTGTATAAATACTTGGGCTACCACGCCTTTGAAGACAAGTTAGATCAACTGTTCAGCCAAGATAAATAACCGAAAAGCTGCAACCCTACAGGGTTTGGCGTTAAAACCGATTTAGCGTTAAACAAATTAAATAAAAAGTGCAGCCTTAACCAATAAATGTCGGCGAATGAACACTCAAAAATAAGTGCATTCATCCACCAGCAATAACCACATAGAGTTAACGGAAGGGAAGGATTATGTCAGAAGCTAAAAAACTAAGCGGTGCAGGATTACGTGGCCAGAGCGCAGGCGAAACCGCATTGAGCACAGTGGGCGTGTCAGGCTCGGGCCTAACGTACCGCGGTTATGATGTGAAAGATCTCGGTGAAAATGCCACCTTCGAAGAAGTCGCCTACCTTATTCTTTACGGCGAGCTGCCCACTCAAGCCCAACTTGATGCCTACAAAACCAAACTCAAAGGCCTTCGCGGTCTGCCGCAAGCATTAAAAGAAGTATTGGAGCGCATTCCAGCCGACACTCATCCTATGGATGTGATGCGTACTGGCTGCTCTATGCTAGGCAACTTAGAAGCCGAGCACAGCTTTAGCGAACAGAGTGAAATTACCGACCGTTTACTCGCCGCATTCCCATCGATCATCTGTTACTGGTATCGCTTTAGCCACGATGGCGTGCGTATCGATACTGAAACCGATGACGATCAAATTGGCGCACACTTCCTCCACTTATTACATGGCAAAGCGCCGTCGGCACTGCATGCTAAAGTGATGGACGTATCGTTAATTCTTTATGCAGAACATGAATTTAACGCATCAACCTTTACCGCTCGCGTCTGTGCTTCCACCCTGTCAGACATGCATTCGTGCGTCACTGGGGCGATTGGTTCACTGCGCGGTCCGCTGCATGGCGGCGCGAACGAAGCGGCGATGGAACTCATTCAAGATATGAAAGATGAAGCCGATGCGCGCGACATCTTAATGGGCAAACTCGAGCGTAAAGATAAGATCATGGGCTTCGGTCACGCGATTTACCGCGACAGCGATCCACGTAACGCCATCATCAAAGAATGGTCAGAAAAACTGGCGGCGGCCAACGGTGACGACCGCCTATACCGCGTATCAGTTGCCTGCGAAGCCCTGATGTGGGAACAGAAAAAACTCTTCTGTAATGCTGACTTCTTCCATGCCAGCGCTTACCACTACATGGATATTCCGACTAAGTTGTTTACGCCAATCTTCGTGTGTTCACGCGTCACTGGCTGGGCGGCGCACGTGATGGAGCAACGCTCTAACAACCGCATCATCCGCCCGAGTGCCGATTATGTGGGCGTGGCACCGCGCAAAGTGGTACCGATTGCCAACCGTTAAGCAAAATTGACCACACTTGGCGCGAGATTTCACTCAATGTAAGTCTCGCGCCAACTTCATTTTCCGAAATGGATGATGTTATGAGCACTGCTATGAATACCCAATATCGCAAGCCCTTACCCGGCACTCAACTCGATTACTTCGATACCCGCGAAGCCGTAGAAGCCATTCAAGCTGGCGCGTATGCCAAGCTACCTTACACCTCGCGCGTTTTAGCTGAAAACTTAGTCCGTCGCTGCGACCCGGCCGTTTTGACCGACTCGCTAAAACAGATTATCGAATCTAAGCAAGAACTGGATTTCCCTTGGTTTCCTGCCCGCGTGGTGTGCCACGACATTTTGGGGCAAACCGCTTTAGTTGACCTTGCAGGTCTGCGTGACGCTATTGCCGCTAAGGGTGGCGATCCCGCCAAAGTGAACCCTGTTGTACCAACACAATTAATTGTGGATCACTCACTCGCTGTCGAATTTGGAGGCTTCGATAAAGACGCCTTTGCCAAAAACCGCGCCATCGAAGACAGACGCAACGAAGACAGATTCCACTTTATTGATTGGACACAAAAAGCCTTTAAAAACATTGATGTCATCCCTCAGGGTAACGGCATCATGCACCAAATTAACTTAGAACGTATGTCGCCTGTGGTGCATTCACGCAATGGCGTGGCCTTCCCCGATACCTTAGTTGGCACCGACAGCCACACGCCGCACGTTGATGCGCTCGGTGTTATCGCCATAGGTGTCGGCGGCTTAGAAGCCGAAAGCGTCATGCTAGGGCGCGCATCCTATATGCGTCTACCGGACATTATCGGTGTTGAGCTCACGGGCAGACCGCAGCCTGGCATTACGGCTACCGATATCGTATTGGCCTTGACCGAGTTTCTACGCGCACAAAAAGTTGTCTCTTCTTACTTAGAGTTCTTCGGCGAAGGCGCAGCGGCGCTGACATTAGGCGATCGCGCCACGATTTCGAATATGACGCCTGAATTTGGTGCCACTGCGGCCATGTTCTACATCGACCAGCAAACCTTAGATTATTTGACCTTAACTGGCCGCGAAGCCGAGCAAGTTAAACTGGTTGAAACCTATGCCAAAACCGCAGGTTTGTGGGCCGACAGCTTGACCGAAGTGCACTATCCACGCGTACTGCATTTTGATTTATCTTCGGTGGTGCGCACCATTGCAGGGCCATCAAACCCACATGCACGGGTGCCAACATCAGAATTGGCTGAGCGCGGAATTAGCGGCGTAGTCGAAAACGAGCCCGGCTTAATGCCCGATGGTGCTGTGATTATTGCGGCGATTACCAGTTGCACTAACACCAGTAACCCGCGCAACGTGATTGCTGCAGGTCTCATTGCCCGCAACGCCAACGCTAAAGGCTTAAGCCGCAAACCTTGGGTCAAAACCTCACTCGCCCCCGGCTCAAAAGCTGTGCAGTTGTATTTGGAAGAAGCCAAGCTATTACCTGAACTTGAACAACTCGGCTTTGGCATTGTTGGTTTTGCCTGCACGACGTGTAACGGTATGAGTGGCGCGCTGGATCCTGTGATTCAAAAAGAAGTGATCGACCGCGACTTGTACGCCACCGCTGTGTTATCGGGTAACCGCAACTTCGATGGCCGTATTCATCCCTATGCAAAGCAAGCTTTCTTAGCATCGCCGCCATTGGTCGTCGCCTACGCAATTGCCGGCACCATACGTTTCGATATCGAAAAGGATGTGTTGGGATTAGATAAAGACGGCAACCCAGTCAAACTTATCGACATTTGGCCATCGGATGAAGAAATCGATGCCGTGATTGCGACCAGTGTTAAACCTGAGCAGTTCCGTAAAGTGTACGAGCCCATGTTCGATTTAGCCGTCGATTACGGCGAAAAAATCAGCCCGCTGTACGATTGGCGTCCGCAATCTACTTATATTCGTCGCCCACCTTACTGGGAAGGCGCATTGGCCGGAGAGCGCACGTTAAAGGGCATGCGACCACTGGCGGTACTGGGTGACAACATCACCACGGACCATTTATCGCCCTCTAACGCCATTATGATGGACAGCGCCGCGGGCGAATACCTGCACAAAATGGGCTTGCCGGAGGAAGACTTTAACTCCTACGCCACCCACAGGGGGGATCACTTAACCGCCCAACGCGCAACCTTTGCCAATCCTAAGCTTAAAAACGAGATGGCAATCGTTGACGGTAAAGTGCAACAAGGTTCACTGACGCGTATCGAGCCAGAAGGTCAAGTGACCCGTATGTGGGAAGCGATTGAAACCTATATGGAACGTAAGCAGCCGCTAATCATCATAGCGGGCGCAGATTACGGCCAAGGTTCGTCCCGCGACTGGGCTGCCAAAGGCGTGCGTTTAGCGGGCGTTGAGGCCATTGTTGCCGAAGGTTTCGAGCGCATTCATCGCACTAACTTAGTCGGTATGGGCGTGTTGCCACTTGAATTTAAAGCGGGCGACAATCGTGCAACTTATGGAATAGATGGCACAGAAGTGTTCGATGTCCTCGGCACGCCAGCGCCAAGAGCGGATTTGACTGTCGTCATCACCCATAAAAACGGGGAGCGCATCGAAGTGCCGGTGACGTGTCGTCTCGATACCGCCGAAGAGGTGTCTATCTACGAGGCGGGCGGCGTATTGCAGCGTTTTGCTCAGGACTTTTTAGAGTCGAATCTGAAGTAAAACTCGCTTTCAACAGGTGGCGACTCCACACGTGAATCGCCACCTTTGATAGCAACGCTAACCTGTATCGCTATTCCCCTTGGAGTTAATAGCATGAGTAAGAATTTTTTCCCGCCACAAATCAAAGTCGCCGCGACTTATATGCGCGGCGGCACCAGCAAGGGCGTGTTTTTCCGTCTGCAGGATTTACCTAAAGCCGCACAAGTTGCAGGTCCCGCACGTGATGCCTTGTTACTGCGAGTGATAGGCAGCCCAGACGCTTACGGTAAACAAATCGATGGCATGGGCGGAGCCACCTCGAGCACCAGCAAAACCGTGATCCTCTCCCCTAGCACCCAAACCGATCACGATGTCGATTACATCTTCGGCCAAGTGGCAATCGATAAACCTTTTGTAGATTGGAGCGGTAACTGTGGCAACTTGACCGCCGCTGTCGGTGCCTTTGCCATCAGCAATGGCTTAATTGATACGGCCCGTATTCCACACAATGGCGTCTGTACAGTCCGAATTTGGCAAGCCAACATAGGCAAAACGATTATCGCCCATGTGCCAATCACCAAGGGTGAAGTGCAAGAAACCGGTGATTTTGAGCTCGATGGTGTGACCTTTCCCGCCGCCGAAGTGCAAATCGAATTTATGAACCCCGCCGCCGATGAAGACGGTGAAGGGGGCAACATGTTCCCTACGGGTAATGTTGTCGATGTGCTAGAAGTGCCGGGCATTGGCAGCTTTAACGCTACTATGATCAACGCGGGCATTCCCACCATTTTTATCAACGCAGAAGACTTAGGCTACACAGGCACTGAGCTACAGGATGATATTAATAGCGACAATGCCGCCCTGGCTAAATTTGAAACCATTCGCGCCTATGGCGCCGTGCGTATGGGCTTGATTTCGCATATTGATGAAGCAGTTGCACGCCAACACACGCCTAAAATCGCCTTTGTCGCTAAACCTAAAGCCTATGTCTCATCGAGCGGTAAAACCGTCAATACAGATGAAATTGACCTACTGGTACGCGCCTTGTCTATGGGCAAACTGCACCACGCTATGATGGGCACGGCTGCCGTTGCGATTGGTACGGCGGCGGCAATTCCCGGCACTTTAGTCAACTTAGCCGCAGGCGGTGGAGACACTCACAAAACGATAGATGCTGTACGTTTCGGCCATCCCTCTGGCACCTTGCGCGTTGGCGCCGAGGCAAACTTAGTGAATGGTGAATGGACAGTTGTCAAAGCCATTATGAGCCGCAGCGCCCGGGTACTAATGGAAGGTTTTGTGCGGGTGCCCGCTGCGTAATTTTATCTAAGTAAACAGTTCAACCAAAGACCTTGCTTCTCCCCCTTCCGGCAAGGTCTTTTTTCTATTCTCGCCCATCATTTTAATCTGCTTCGCCCGTATTTGTCTTAGCATGATATGTTGACATACCTGAAACAATGCTAAGATCCTTTAGCAAAAATGCCAGAATACAAACTCGTCATAAAAAAGAATATTGGCAGTAAAACGGTACAGTTAATATATTGCATGATCTATTACAGAATCGCGCCCATCGATTTTGGTTATTTTTAAACCAAGTCAGCAATTTAAGTCGCATTTTTACAGCAAAATGGCATGTAAGGTCTAGGCTAAGAACTAAACTAAATAGAAACCTAATCAGGATGGGTCCGTTTTTGGTAGGGGAAAATTTGAGTCAACTAATCCACAAGCTAATGTTTAGTACGCTTTTTATCCTAAGTTTGTGGGGGATCTCGTGCAATGGATTAGCTCAACCATTGAGCGCGGCTTCTACACAGCTCAAATTTGAACATATTCGCAGTGAAGATGGCCTTACCCAAAATACGATTACTAGCCTGTTTATGGATAATGCAGGTATGTTATGGATTGGCACTCAAGATGGTTTGCATGCTTATAACGGTCACAGCTTCAATATTTTCCCCCATTCACCCAATGATCCGAGGAGTATTTCTGAGAGCTATGTCTCTGACATTATTCAAGACTCAGAAGGTAATATCTGGGTTTCGACTTTCAGCCAAGGGGTAAATCGACTCGATTTGAGCAAAGGGACCTTTGAACACTTTGGACAAGAACAAGGGCTTACCGATCCACGCACAACCAAACTCAGCGTTGTAGGCAATACACTCTGGATTGGTACTAAAGCAGGACTATTTTCCCTATCGACCAAAACCAAACGCATTACCCAAGTGAACTTAGGTAATAGTGTTCAACCCCACATCACCAGCTTAGCCAATGTTGAAGACACTTACCTGCTGGCAGGAACACAAGATAGCGGCACCTTTGCTGTCAGTGCCAATACTATTACTCGCTTAAATGTCCCGCAGAATCTCACTGCACATCAAATTAGGGCACATTCCGCTAATGCGATCACCTTAGCTCTGGGTGGGCAATTATGGCATTACAACTTGGCGTCACAACAGGGCGAAATCCTCTGGCAGACAGACGATAATGTGCCTTACATTAAAGATTTTATCCAAACTGAGCAGGGTGACTTTTGGGTTGTTGGGCCAGAAGCCGGTCTTATTCAACTCGAGAGAAACGATAAGGCATTTACTGCGACCTACCACAGGTATGATCCTAAGCGTACCAACAGTATTAGTGAAAATAACATACTGAGCTTACTGCAAGATCCCTTTGGCAATTTATGGTTAGGTGCCAGTTATTCTGGTCTAGATAAAATTAATACCCGTCGTCAGTATTTTCAGCATATTTACGAATCCACCCCTAACCTGTCGCAACAAAGTAATAACATTCGCACCTTGTTCCGCAGCCAAGATAATGCGCTATGGATAGGCACCGAAGGTGCTGGGCTTAAACGCATGTTAGCCAATGGAAAATATGAACACTACACGGATCTCTTTGCTAACGCCTTAGGGATGCATCAACGCAACTTGAATCTTATCCTGCGAGATATAGACCAAGACAAAAATGGCGTGCTTTGGTTTGCCACTAACTATGGGTTAGGTCGACTGGCGCTAGATGGCCACTTCCAGTTACTCAAGGTGACAGAACGCACTGATCAAGGCTCAGAAACCAATTATATCCGTAGTTTAGATATTGATGAGCAAGGTCACCTCTGGGTGGCAACAACCAATGCCCTCTACCGTAAGGCGATAAATACCGATGAATTTACTTTTATCTCATTGGCACATATTGATAATTTCTATCCGGCACAAAACCAGTTTTTAATCCTCAGAACACACAAAGACACGCTATGGATAGGTACTCTCGATGGCCTACTTAAACTGGATATGAAAACAGGCACAGGTAAATCCTACTTCCATCAATCCTCAGACAAAAACAGCCTGATCAACAACCGTGTCCGCGATATTTTAGTCACAAAGTCGGGCGAGGTATGGTTTGCCACCCATGGTGGGATCAGCAAGTTACCGTCCCAAGAGACTGATGCAGGTTTTAGCCACTATACCCGCAATCAGGGATTACCAAGTGATACCATCTATGCCTTACTCGAGGATCAAGAACACAACATTTGGTTTAGTAGTAATGCGGGGATAGGAAAGCTCAATCCTAAAACCAATCGTGTCATCATATTTAACGAACAAGAAGGGCTACAAGCACTGGAGTTTAACGGTGGCGTAAAACTTGAAGACAGCGATGGCGATCTCTGGTTTGGTGGCATTAATGGCATAAATCGTTTCAATCCAAAGTCAATTCCAGATCAACGACCCGATGTTAAAGTCGCACTCACTGGCTATAGTATTGCGGGTAAAGGGCACACTATTCTCGATTTAAGTCATCCACCTAGCATAGTAATGGACTATAGCGATCAGCTGATCAGTTTTGAGGTGACCTCATTGGATTTCAGCTATACGGGTAAAAACCGCTTCAGCTATTTTCTTGAGGGATTTGATAACGAGTGGCATGAGCTCCCCACAGGTAATGAAATCACCTTCACCAATATTAATCCTGGTCACTACCAACTGCATGTTCGCCATGGGCTGCAATACAACACTCAAGGTGACTACGCCCTGTCTGTCGATCTTCATGTACAAGCGCCCTTCTATCGAACTCAGTTCGCCTATGCCCTCTACAGTTTGCTCTCTCTATGGCTGTTGGCTTGGATCATTATCTGGCGTAAAAGAAAACGTCAGCAACAGCGCGAATTTGAAACCAGTATCCGCGCCTCAGAGGAGCGACTCAAACTTGCACTTTGGGCCTCTGGCGATGGCATGTGGGACTGGAACATACCAGAAAATCGCGTCTATCGTACCAATATGGATTCTTCAGTCCCCCATTGGAATAGCAGCAATATAGCCCATGAGAGCATGCACTCAGAGGATAGAGAAAGATTCAAATTTGAGCTTAACGAACACCTTCAAGGTCGTTCGCCTTTCTTCGAAGCAGAGTACCGAGTCGAACGCTCCCCCGGTAATTGGGTATGGATTTTAGACCGCGGTAAAGTGGTGGAAAAAGATAGCCTAGATAATCCGATCCGCATGACAGGGACCAACCGTAACATTACCTCGCGCAAACTGATTGAAAACGAGTTGGTACTGTCATCACAAGTGCTTAACAGTATGAACGAAGCCGTTGTAGTGGGAGGATTAAATTATCGAATTCGTTCGGTCAACCCAGCATTTTGTGCCATTACAGGGTACACAGAACGCCAAATAACCGACAGGCATTTCATTCACTTAGCCTTTAGTCGCCAACAGCGGGAGTTGTTCAATACAATTGAACAACAGCTACTGCGTCACAAACATTGGGTCGGAGAACTTTGGATCCGCAATAAACAACGTCAGGCCATTTTAGTCTGGCTTGAAATCAACCAAGTGATCGATATCAAAGGCGAAACCAGTCACTTCGTTGCAGTATTTACCGACATCACAGAGCGGAAAAAAGCCGAAGAAGATCTGCGTTTCCTCGCCAGCTTCGACACATTAACTGGCTTACCGAACCGAACCTTATTTCAAGACAGGCTCAATCACGCGATTACTCAAGCGCACAGAGCGAATAATATCGTTGCCTTGCTGTTCTTAGACCTCGACCGCTTTAAACATATCAACGACTCTATGGGTCATCATGTCGGAGATTTATTACTGAAAGCCGTGGCAAGACGACTGCAAAATGCAGTGCGTGATGGCGATACTGTCGCACGCTTAGGTGGCGATGAATTTACTATTATTTTAGAAGGTGTTGCGAAAACAAAAGCCGCAACCCTGATCTCAGAAAAAGTACTCAGAGCATTCCAAACGCCCTTCCTATTGGACGATAAAACGCTGACCATTTCGACCTCAATAGGTATCAGCTTATACCCTAACGATGCGGACAATGCCGACTCACTGATTAAATTTGCCGATACCGCCATGTACCACGCAAAATCATCAGGTCGAAATAACTTTCAGTTTTATACCTCTAAGTTGAATGAAATCGCCACCCGCCATGTACAACTCGAAAGTGGTTTAAAGGAAGCTATCCAACGCAAAGAACTAAGCTTGGTTTATCAACCTAAATTCTGTTTACGAGATGGTTCACTCACAGGACTGGAAGCACTTTTACGTTGGTATCACACTGAACTTGGTCCTATTTCACCGGTGGAATTTATTCCACTGGCGGAAGAAACGGGTATCATCACTCAAATTGGCCATTGGGTGATCAACCACGCCTGCCAGCAATTAGCCGAATGGAACAGCCTAGGATTTAACGGGATCACTATTGCCGTCAACCTATCGGCTCGCCAACTGAAGGCGGACATTATCTCCACCATCGAAGTCGCTTTAGCCGTATCAGGTCTCCCGGCTCAATCCCTTGAGCTTGAGCTTACTGAATCAATGATCATGGGCAATCCGCAGGAGTCGGTCAGCATCCTATCTAAACTCAAGGCCCTAGGATTGACCATAGCCGTGGATGATTTTGGGACGGGTTATTCGAGCCTAAGCTATCTCAAACGCTTCCCGATAGACACACTCAAAATCGATCGAGAATTTGTCAGAGACATCACCAACGATCCCGACGATGCCGCCATCACCAGCGCCATTATTGCCCTCGCTCACAGCTTAGAACTGAATGTCGTCGCCGAAGGCGTAGAGACCCAAGAACAGCTCAACTTCTTGGCGATGCAGGGTTGCGATCAAGTACAAGGTTTTTTACTGAGTAAACCCTTAAATGCCGAAGATTGTTTAACCTTACTCAAAAATCAATCTAAGCCACAGCCACTTTGATTTAAGGCATTATCGACAAAAACAGCCAATAAAAAAGGCTCCTAGGAGCCTTTAAACATCACCACAAATTCCTTACTTTGCTAAACGTTCAACACGCTTAACCCAGCCTTCAGGACCTTTAATATGGCCCTTTTGGATTTCGGTATACAGTTTATAGATGCGCTGAACATGCTCGCCCACTTCACCATTACCGACAGTGACAACATGGCCATCTTCAAAAATGTAGGAGCCCACAGCAGAAACCACGGCCGCCGTCCCAAAACCACCCGCCTCGATAATTTCACCTGATTCAATATCAGCGATAAATTTATCAAGCATGACAGTCTCTTGGCGCACTTCACAACCGAGCATCTCACCCAATTCCATAATGGATTGCGAGGTGATCGACTTCAAAATAGTATCTGTGAAGGTTGGAATAATCACAGTGCCATCTTTCAGAATGTGGAAATGGTTCATCGCGCCCGCTTCTTCAATCTGTTGATTGGTCGAATCGAGATATAACACTTGCGATGCACCAAAGGCTGCCGCCGCTTTACCCGCACGCAATGAAGCCGCATAGTTACCCGCGGCTTTTGAGGCGCCAGTGCCACCCGATACAGCACGATGGAAAGTTTTGCTGATCAGTAAGCGTATGCCTTTGTTCACGCCAGCCGCGTAATAAGCGCCACTTGGGCTTAACACGACACAGAAGGTATAACGCGAACTTGGGCTCACAGAGAGGCGGTCTTCGGTCGCAAAAATAAAAGGACGAATATACAGACACGCGCCTTCTTGCATCGGGAACCAGAGGCGATCGACATCAATCAACGCATTGATCGCATTCATCTGCATTTGTTCATCGATATTGGGAATACAGACGATATCGGCGGAGCGATTCATCCGCTCGGCATTCTTATTAATACGGAAAGTATAAATCTCGCCGTCTTCATGCATAAAGGCTTTAGCGCCTTCGAAGATCGACTGGCCATAATGCAACGCCATTGCACCCGGTGCCATTTCAAATGGTCCATAAGGAACGATGCGCGGATCGCACCATTGTCCATCATGATAATCCATCAAAAACATATGATCGGTTCTGAGGCTACCAAAGCCCACATTACCCTCGGGCTTGAATTGCTCAGTACGGCGCTCGGACGCAGGTTTTAAATTGTAAGTTATTTCCATCGCATACCACCTTGATTACTGAACAAGCAGACTAGGGAGCGACAGGAATAAAGTCAAGAGGGGCGCGCATATCTAAAGGTCTAAGCAAATAAAAAACTCGCTAACACGCTTGGTTCAACTTTTCACACGGCCTCAGAGACAGGATAAAACAATCCGCATTGGGTCACACATAATGCCAATGGCAAGTATTTTTGCCACAATAGGGTCGAACTCCCAATGAGATGATCCAATGTCAGATTATAAAATGATCCCCTGCGCCCACTACGACTATCTCGAACTCGCCTGTCTGCGTGGTTATCAACTCAACATTGAGCTTATTGATGGCACCCAGTGCCAAGGTAAAGCCATCACCACACAGACAAGAGCCGACAAAACTGAGTGGCTTATCATCCAACTGCAACAAACTAAACAGTCCCTTAGACTCGACCATATCGCCGCCATCACACCCCTCGAGCCTAATGCGAATTTAGCCGAGTACTCATTGCGGCCAAGCAACCCTAGCAAAGGATATAACATGGCAACTATGATTTTATCGGTTGAAATCGGTCACTGGATCGGTGGGCATAACGGCCAATACCCCCATCTCATTGAATTTGATATGGCACATCTGGATAGACCCTTTCAGGTCTGCGAAGGTTGGGGGCATGGTTTAGGAGGCTCCGCTTACTCACTCGCACAATTTGTCGAAACGCCTTATTTCCTCAAACTCAAAACCGAGGCTCCTTGGGCGTTTGCCATTATCGAACAAGGCTTAGCCCAACAAGATATTGAGACTATCGCCACCGCACTCTCAGAACAATATGGGGATCATCCGCCGCTTGTCCCTGCACATTTAATGGAATACTTATTAGGTTAAAGCAAAAGGGTTTTGTTAGAAGAGAGTGGACCTGCTGAACAATACAGGTTTAGTTAGCGAGGTGTATTGCGGAAAAGCTTCACCGAGTCATGACACTCGGTGACAGGATTCGAAATAGGGATCGAAACAGGCTTCTAAACGGGACGAAAAATAGCTTAGCGCTTAAACCGCAACCGCCGCAATCACTGAGACTTCAACCAAATATTCTGGCTCGGCAATAGCGGCTTGCACACAAGCACGGGCTGGCGCATGACCTTTAGGCACCCAAGCATCCCATACCGCATTCATCGCATCATAATCACCCATATCTTTCAGATAAATAGTCGCTGACAGTAAATGCTCACGCGAACTTCCCGCCTGCGCTAACAAGGTATCGACCTCCTCAAGCATAGTGACAGTTTGCTCGGTGATACCTTGATACTTGTCCTTCGCCACTTGACCACACAGATACACAGTACCTTGATGGATCACTATACTGCTCATGCGGGTACCTACATCTAAACGGGTAATACTCATATTGATAATCTCTTAAATCAGATGCACTTAAATAAATGGCTCAGCAAGAACCGAATCGGCCATTTTAGCGATAAACTGACTTTATGTCTGCGCCACGAATCTGGGCAAAGGTGAATAAAAACGTGCCATCAAGACAAATAATCCTAGACTACAGCTCACCACGGCCAGCCACACTAACGGCGTCGCCACGGCTAAATTGACTAATTGAAATCCGACTAAGGCTGCGCATGCCGCGATCAAAGCAAAGGGCAACTGAGTCACCACATGGTCATGGGGAGCGCAACCTGAGCTGGTCGCACTGAGCACGCTGGTATCTGAAATGGGCGAGCAGTGGTCGCCAAAAACCGACCCCGCCATCACAGCGCTCAGTACAGGTAACAATAAATGAGGATCTAAGTTATGGGCAATCTCTGCGCCAATAGGGATCATAATTGCAAATGTTCCCCAGCTTGAACCCGTCGCAAAAGCCATTATCGCGCAGAGTAAAAACATTCCCGCTACCAGCAGATGCGGGGAAAGATAAGCCTTAGCCCAAGCAGCCAATAATTTAGCGACGCCAAGATCTTGGATCACAGCGCCAATCATCCAAGTGCAGAGTAAAATCGCAATGGCGAAGGCGATCATGCGAACTCCGTGGCTCAAATCCCCCACTAACGCCGTTAAACGTCGCCCAGACAAGCCTAACATGGCAAGAGTGACTAAGGTTGCCAACAAACAAGCATCGCGCATAGAAGCGCCAATATCAGCCTTAGCAAGCCAAAGTGACACATCCCAAGAAGAGACCTGCTGAGCCCCAGACCACAAAGTTAATCCCACTGAAGCAGACAGCAGAGTCAGCATAGGGATTGCGAGCAGCCAAGGATTACCCTTGGCCTCAACTGTACTAGAAGAATCCACCACAGTCGCGACGACAAAAGAGCGAAAGCCCACGCCATACCAAGCGACGAGCACGGACAAGCCTAAGGTCACTATGGCGTAAAAGTTAAATAGGGCCACATCGATAAAGGCTTCCAGCGGCGACACAGGTAAAAAGCTGATCCCCGCGATAAGCGCCATCACATAGGGGCCCCAACTGGAGAAAGGCAATAGCGCGCATAAAGGCGAAGCATTGGAATCAACTAAATAGGCGAGCTGCTCATGGCGAATACCATAACGCTGGCTGAGCGGCTGACAAACATGACCGACAGCAAGACAACTGAAAATCCCATCGATAAACACTAACCAACCAAGAAATACGACCCCAAGACGCGCCTGACGTTCAGTACGAATACGGCTATACAGCCAATCACCAAACTGACCCACGGCACTACCACGTGCTAACAATTGCGTCATGCTACCGAGCAGTAACATGGCGAACAGCACATTGAGATGCCACGCTTGCCAAGCACCTTGGGCATAAAATTGTTTTGCACCAATATCAAGCAAATACAACCCAGTTTGCAGAGGATCAAATTGGGCGATTAATAGGGCACCAGAGACAATACCTACGCCTAACGCCACCAGCGTGCGGCGTAAAAATAGGGCTAAGGTTAAGGTCAACAATAGCGGGAGTATGGCGAGCAAACTAGGCGACATGGACCATTCCGATAAAAAATAAAACCAAGAATACTAACGAGTTAATAACAAATGCAAAAAAACTTAATTTAGAACCCAGTAATAGAGTGTTTTTTAACCAAACGGCAAGAATCGCTATTCCTTAAGTTCTAGGCACTGCTAGAATCACAGTCCCATCCAGAAACCATAGGACTCTCCAGATGAGCCTTGAATTACTGTCCAAACTGGAAACCAAAATCCAGGCTGCACTCGAAACTATCGAGCTTCTAAAAATGGAGCTTGAAGAAGAGAAGCAAAAAGCGTCTACGCTGAGTGAGCACAATCAACAATTGAATGCGCAAAACCAGCAACTACAAGAAGAACTCACTTCTTGGAACGAAAAAGTGACTGGCCTTGTTGGCTTGTTAAACAGCGAAATCTAAACTGCATTAGTTTGATGATGCTGCGCTTCGATCAGTTCGTTCAATTCTAAAATAGCCTGCTTCACTTTTGGCAGGCTTTTTCTTGGCAGTAAAAACCGTCCCTTCTCAAATTCCAATCGTCCTAAATCTTTAACCCAAATAACACCAGTGAGAAAAATACGCGCGTGCTTAACGATAAGCTTAGGTGCGTAGACAGGAAAAACTCTCATATGACCACCTACAAGCATTCTTGTTGTTATTGATTACAGTTGTTTGACAGAAGCTTTGCCACTTGAGTTTCATCGTTAGAGTGGTATTTTTCATCTTTTATCGCCAAAAATACTTAATCGTTTGATTTAGTTAAACTATGAATATGTCACCCTGTGAGTAAAAAAGAAGAACGCCACAATAATGTCACTTGCCAATTTTTTGACACTCTGCTAAATTATTAGCGTTACTCAGGGTAAAAATGAGTCCTCTGGCTCAAGTCCGTACTTTCTTTTACAAGAAGTACGGTTTTTTTTGCCCATTTTTTGCCTCGTCTTTATTCAATAAGTTCAAACGCCTAGCCTACAGAAGCCCACTCAGTACGTTAAGACCCCTATCAAAGCTTTATTTGCCTTGTTGTTGCCAACCGCCACAATAAAAAAGAGCCCTTAGGCTCTCTTTAACATGCAATCGATACAGCATTATCATCCGCTCATATGACAGCAGTGCGGGTAACGCCTATCGAACTATTTTTTTGCTAGGTAGAAAGCAATTTCTAACAGCTCGTCGTAGGATTTGATTGCCCCTGTTTCAACACGGTACTTACCGTTAACAACCAGAGCAGGTACACCCGTCAGCTTAGCGTTTTCAGTATCACGCTTCATCTTTGCCATTTGCGCCTTTACCATGAAAGACTCTGCGGCCGCATCGAAGGTTTTACCATCGACACCGTTAGCAATAAACACGGCACGAACATCATCGCGATTAGTAAAATGCTGTTTCTTCTCATGAATAGCAGAGAATAACGCCGCATCCATTTTCTCATCAACGTTTAACTGATGTGCGACTGCAAATGCGCGTGACATTTCAACCCCCATCTCTTTGCCGATAAAATCAACGTGTGCTTGGTTAAACGCAACGCCTTCTGGCTTATCGGTGAGAATTTTTGGCACTACGGTTTTAGAGAAAGTAAAACAATGCGGACAATAGAAAGAGAAAAACTCAGTAATCTCAGGCTTCGCTGTTGCTGGGCCATCGTTAATCACTGTGTAATGCACGCCTTCTTGGTATTCCACAGCCGATACTGCCAGTGGCGCCAGTAACAGAGCCGCGGCCATGAGTAATACTTTTTTCATGAAAATTCCTTAAATCATTTTGATAAATTGGCTGGAGACTAACATATTCCATTTTTTGAGTGTAACTCAAGCTTAAGAGTTCAATCTAATGTCACAAGATACGTCTGTGAAATCATATTTTGCTCAATGCTAATACGGCACTAGGCTCAGTGGTGGTTCGCTAAGGGCAAATAATTGCTCTTTGAACGCCAAAATCTGCTGTTCCCAATACTTTTCATCCCCAAACCAAGGGAAGTTCATCGGGAAGGCCGGATCGTCCCAGCGACGGCCAATCCACGCGTTGTAATGCACCATACGCAGCGCCCGCAGCGGTTCAATCAAGGCTAACTGTCTTGTATCAAACTCACAAAATTCTTCATAGGCTTCGAGTAAGATCTCAAGCTGCATCAGTTGCTGCGCTCTATCCCCGGTTAGCATCATCCATAAATCTTGAATCGCCGGCCCCATGCGAGCATCGTCTAAATCGACGAATCCGGGACCGTCTGGCGTCCACAAAATATTGCCTGGGTGTAAATCGCCGTGCAAACGAATGGCCGCAAAATCTTGGCGATCCCAAATCGCATTCGCCTTTGCCAACACTTGCTCTACTACGGTAAAGAACGGCAAGCGTAGGCTATTAGGCACCAGATTAGATTGCTTTAACCACGCGAGCGGCTCGGCGCCTAAAATCTGCGGATTCAGCGGTTCACGTTCAGCAAATACCGTTTGCGCCGCGTACTGGTGTATCCGACCGATGAACCGACCCACTAATTCCAGCTGCTCTAAATTATCGACTTCGAAGGCGCGACCACCCAAGGAAGGAAACAGGGTAAATCGATAACCTTGGTACTTGTGTAACGTATGGCCTTCGATAATTACAGGTACGGCAATCGGGATATCTTCTGCCGCGAGTGCGAGCGCATAATCATGTTCCTCTTGGATCTGCGCATCGCTCCAACGGTCTGGGCGATAGAACTTCACCACATAGCGCAGTCCTTCATCGCTACGGAACTGATACACGCGGTTCTCGTAACTGTTCAGCGCGAGTAAGCCCGTTTCCGGGTACACGCCCAGACTTTCGATCGCATCTAAGATCAAATCCGGTGTTAGGGCTTGAAAATGGAACTCTGCGCCGCTAGGACTCGCGGTCGGTGGCGTCATATTCTGACTCATATTCAGTTCACTCTTAGGTGAGGTTGCAGCAAAGTGGCTAAGTATTCCAGCACCTCAAAATCGGCTTCTCGTTCGGTCGAGAGCCAGCAAATGTTGCCGTAAAACTCATAATTGAGCCATAACTGGCTGCCTTCAAATTCTAATAACCATTGGTGCCTATCGGCGCCCCACTGACGCTCGCGCACAGTGCAATCGAGCGCCGCGGCTAAGGGTTCGGCAAAGTCGGCGAAACGATCAAAATCGATATCCGCACTGACCGCTAAACTTAAGGCACTTTTATCTAAGCTAATGGTATCTAAGCTCATGGCTTTTAAATGCTTGCTTGGTAATTTCATGCTTGTTATCCCATCAACTACTACATGACATGATCAAACCTTGGCCCCAGTCCGGTGGACGCTTGGCTAAGTCTTCATGCTCTGCGTGTTCGGCAAAGGGCTGAGTTAAGATTTTTTGCAGCAAATGCAGCGGCGCAAGATTACCCTCTTCCACCGCGATTATCGCCTCTTGGGCTAAATAGTTACGCAAAATATATTTGGGATTCACACTATTGCGCTCAGTTTGCCACGCAGGGATATCCGCTACTGCGCCCAATCGCTGTTGGTAGGCTTGATACCAAGTATCAAACTGGCTGACATCAATAAAGTCATCCCGTAGCGCACTGTGTTTGCTGGTCGGATCTAACTTGCCTAATTGACGCCAAGTTTGAGTGTAATCGAGTTGATTTTTCTCCATCAGCACAGTAAATCGACCTATGAGTTCGAGATCCTGCTTGTCCTGATCCGCCGACGGAACATCAACGGTAGAGAGACCCAATTTTGCCCGCATCAAGCGCAAATAAGGCTGCACTAGCGCCTCTTGGTATTGATTAAGAATGGCAATTAAGTCATCGGATGGGATCACTGGCGTGAGCGCCTGCGCTAAACGTTGCAAGTTCCACAAACCGACGCCCGGCTGCTGACCAAAGGCATAGCGACCTTCGGGATCAGAATGATTACAGATAAAGTCTTCTTGGAATGTATCGAGGAACGCAAAGGGACCGAAGTCAAAACTGTCACCTAGAATCGACATATTGTCTGTGTTCATCACGCCATGGGCAAAACCGACCGCCTGCCAGTGGGCAATCATCTTAGCGGTATCTTGCACTACCTGTAAAAACCACGCTTTATAACCTGCGGCATCACAACTCAAATGGGGATAATGCTGAGTAATAGTGAAGTTGAGTAATTGAGTCAGCTTGTCGGCACGGCCGCGCTCACTGTGGCAGAAAAACTCGAAATGACCGAAACGAATGTGGCTGCGGGCTAAACGTACGGTAATGGCTGCGGTTTCTTGGCTCTCACGCCATACAGGCAAATCAGAGCCAATCACAGCCAAGGCGCGGGTCGTCGGCACCTGCAGATGATGCAGCGCCTCAGAGACTAAAAACTCGCGCACCGCGGAGCGCATCACAGCGCGGCCATCACCACGGCGCGAATAAGGCGTCGGACCGCCACCTTTAAGGGCGACATCCCATGCGCAATTTGGACCAATCGCTTCACCTAAAATGATCGAGCGTCCATCCCCTAAGCGCGGCGTGTAACCGCCAAATTGGTGGCCGCTATACACTTGGGCATAGTAAGTCGCGCCATCGACGGCCGCATTGCCAGATAAGCCCAATAACAACTCATCGGTGGGTTGGCTCAAGCCAATCAATTGCGCGGCGTCATTACTCCATGCCAGCCATTCAGGCTTAGTTATCCCTTGTGGATATACTTGCGAGTAAAACTCAGGCAGCTGAGTAAAAAAATCCTGTTTAAACTTCATCTTGTCCACCTATTGGCTCATGGTCTTGCAAACCAGCACCGACTTATCGTCGAACTCACATAGGTGCCCACATTGATAAGATCCAAGACCAAAACCACTCACGCCAGAACGACTTAGACGTTGCATACCATGAGCCTTGCTCTGGCATTGCTCTAGAGAATCGTAGTAACCATTAATATCTTCGGCCTGCAAAGGCGTCACCGGAATGGCACTCACATCGGGATAATAAAATAGGGTCCATTCTGGGGTTTTAGTACAGCCACTGAGTAGCAATAATCCAAGCCCGAATAAGACATTCGGTAAGGCATAGCTTAGTTTCATTTTTCCCCTATTAAGCCCATAAAAAAAGCGAACCTTAGTTCGCCTTTTGCGCATTCAGTTAGCAGGGATTCTACACTGCTTAGACGAGGGAAATAACCGCTTTTCGACTAAGGGTTTACCCGCTAAGCGCTCCCTACAACATATCAAGCCGTGGTTGCTTTAGTCTGTGCTTTCTCAATCCGGTTGATTCGGCCCTCAAAGCCAGTGACAGTGCCATCGCTCAGCCCAAGCTCGAGTGCTTTACGACAGATGACAATGGCGGCATCGAAGGCTTGGGTATCATTTAACAAGGTGGCTAAATGCAGGAAACCGGAAGATTTAAGCTCAGTATCTTTGCCTTGCTCGGCGCTAGCCGCTTGGAACAGTGCAATATACTCTTCCGCTAATTGAGCACCATAGTTGAGGTAATCCGCCGATTTACGCTGTTTGTAGCATTCAGCAATCATATTTTGCAGCGCGGTATAGCGAGCACTGGCTGACGTCGCTCCTTGATACTCCTCAAAGGCCCGAACTAAAGTCACATTCGCCCAAGCCCCTGGCGCACCGACCTCAGAACGTGTGTTCGATGCTGGCTCTGCGTCATCTTGGGTGTCAGCTTGTTCATCTGTAGGCGTAGTGCCTAAAATGATCACCGCCTCTTCGTTATGGGCTGCAGGTATATCGACTTCGATGATATCTGTGTCTAGCGCCACCGAAATGCTCGCAGGGTTTTCGGTCTCACGGGGCATTAATTCGGCTTCAACTTCGATAACGGGCTCTACTTCAGCCACGCCAGTATCCTCAACCCTGTTAACTGGCTCAGGTTCTAAACGCTCGGGCTCAGCAGCGGAGAAAATAGGTGCCTCTTCGGTGGGAACTACAGGTTTTACCGAGGTCGACTTGGGTTTCATCGCCTCTTGTTCTTCTTTCGCTAATCGCTGCGCGCGAAGGAATAAAAACACCCCGACAGCAATCAGTATAAATACGACTAAAATCTTCATTCTTGTTCACCTTTGATGGCTGCTTCTCATCAGAAGCCGTGTCAATGGGTTTGCCAACGTCCATTAGGACAGTGTCCATGGCAACCGAGTCTAGCTAAAAATTGAGCAGAGATTAACCGCTATTAAAGTCCATTGTGTCGGTGCAAATCAAGTATTTATGCCTTTTTATACGATCTTGCGCTCAAATAGTTATAGCCAATTGCGCTAGACTGGCACAATCCAATTCCCTAATCCCCCCATCCACCTGCTTATAACAAACATAAGGAAAACCTGATGCAAAGTATTCTTATCGTGGCCCATGCCAGTCCCTACGGAACAGAAAAGCTATTTAATAGCTTACGCATCGCATTAGCCCTGAAGGATCAGGACGAGCAAGCGGTCGATCTTAAACTTTTTCTCATGTCAGATGCCGTGTTTGGCGCACTCAAAAATCAAACCACACCTGACTTAAGCTACAACCTGCAGCAGATGTTTGAAATTCTCTCGGCACAGCAAGTTCCTATTCTACTTTGCAAGACCTGCGCTCAAGCACGAGGCGTCACTGCAGAAATGATTATCGAAGGTGCATATATAGGCACACTGCAAGATTTAACTCGCTGGACATTAGCTGCCGACAAAGTGATGCATATCTAAGGTTGACTTGTAAGTGCGACATTGAGGATGAAGGATTGTTTAAAGCCCTATTTTGTGCGCACCTTCATAAATTGGCGCTTTCGTTTTGTCAGCGCCAATTTCACTGCCTATGATGGGATATCCGAGTGACAAGCTAAGGTATTCCAATGGGCACAGCCACACTGCTTACGGGCAAACTCCTGTACGAACACCAAACCATTGCCGCTATGGTGGCGATTTATTGCAAAGCGAAACACCAAGGCCAAGACTCAACAGGTCTATGTGTAGATTGCATCGAGCTATTGGATTATGCCGCGACACGCCTAGATCGCTGCCCCTACGGACAAAACAAACCCACCTGTAATAAATGCCCAGTACATTGCTACAAACCCGCGCAGAAACAAATCGTCAAAGAGATCATGATCTTTTCTGGTCCACGGATGTTATTACCGCATCCCGTTCGTGCAATCAAACACTTACTCGCAGAACGCGTTCCCGTTCCCAGCGTTGTGCCAGAGGCGGCTTCAAATCGTCATCGGCGCATAGCAAGCCAGCAGAAAAACTAACGGCGATACTTTTACCGAGCCGATTTCCCTGATATAACAGGGCTCGAGGTATCGCATATGAACGAGTTTCATAGTTTTTTCACTCAAGCTTACTGGTGGTTGTCATTATTTGGAGGCGTACATTGCCTCGCGTTAGCTATTTATATTCGCTATTTCTATCACCCAGACGCTAACCAAAAACTCCTCGCCGCTTTCTTAAGTCTTATTGCTCTATACTTCCTCACGGGTATGTTGAACCGCGATAACAGTCCAATTCCCATTCATATCCTATTCAATCTGATTAACCCTATCTATTTTTTGCTCATGCCTTTGCTCTATCTCTATTGCAAACGCAGTTTAGCGCCAACCAATAAACCGCTAGGTTTTTCAAAGCATTACTGGCCATCTGCATTAACATTAGTTTTCGCCATTTTAGATATTGCCCTAAGATTAACTGCGCATCCCATCAACGAGTGGCAACCCATAGCTCTGATGCTTAAAGAAATGAGTATCAGCCAATGGGGCGCTCTACTCCCAGCGCTGTTATCTGTACAAACCTGTTTTTACTTTATCGCGCTGTGGATGTTGTTTCGTCGACATAAGCGCAATCAAAGAGATGTCACTCAAACCCAAGAGGCGCTCGGCACCATTCGGTTTCGTTGGCTGATAAGCTTGACCTTGGCCATGTTGTTGAATTGGTTAATCCGCGTATTTGTGGTGATCTTGCCTTTCTATCTTGGTGATAATCTATCGCTACTTTCCCACGCATTGCCAAGGCTGACCTTACTACTGAGCATGTATATGCTGGCGGTGTATGGGCTAAAGCAAATCACCCGCTCTGCCTACTTAAAAGGCCGCATGGCCGAACCACAGCTAGAGCAACGCCCACTCGTCATTGAAAATATTCTCACCCCAGAGGAGTATGAATTTTTGCATCAAGTTCAGCAGGACGATGCAGAAAAAAACCAAGGTTCTTCGCCACCTAAGAACTAATTGGCGAAACTGCACTCCAATCATCACCACCAATATCACTCCAACCATTAAGTCGAACACTGAACCTAAGCTGACACATATGTCACTTTTGGCTGTCATTTGTGTCGATAAAGGCTAGTCTGGAACAACTAAAGACTTGAAGAGGCGTTACCATGAAATCATTTTTAACAGCCATTGCGGCATCAACATGCCTTATTGTGAGCCTATTTGCTGCCCCAACTGTACATGCAGATGAAAGCTACGATCAGGCTGTAGTCAATTTCCAAAAAGCGAAAGAAACCAGTAAATTTTTCGACACAGCCTATGGCTATGCTTTATTCCCAACTGTGGGTAAAGGCGGAATTGGGATCGGTGCAGCCTATGGCAAAGGCCGAGTCTACCAAGGCGGTGCCTATATGGGTGATTCGAGTCTGACTCAATTATCCATCGGTTTTCAATTAGGTGGACAAGCCTACAGCGAGATCATCTTCTTTAAAGATGCCAAAGCCTATGAAGCCTTCACGAGCGGCAGTTTCGAGTTTGATGCCCAAGCGTCGGCAGTTGCCATCAACATGGGAGCAAGCGCTCAAGCAGGAACCACAGGCAACTCAGCAGGCGCAGGCCAATCGGGTGGTAATCGCTCGGCGAGCGGCTCTTATATCAACGGTATGGCAGTATTTACCGCAGCAAAAGGCGGCTTAATGTTTGAAGCCGCTCTTGCGGGTCAAGCCTTTAGCTTCGAGCCTAAAGCTAACTAACACGAACCATTCGACTGTGATATCAAACGGCGAGCCTAAATGCTCGCCGTTTTTTCTTAAATGATTACCTCAAGCTTCAGACTCAGATGTTCTAACTAAAACCAAGTCATTAGGATTGAGCGAAATAAGTTGAAATGCATATTTAACTTAGCGAAGTAATAATAAGGGGATATAGCTTTTACTGATCATCCTTGTGGTATTACTACCCACAAAAAACTCCCGAATACGCGAATGACCATAGGCGCCCATCACCATAAGATCGATTTGATGCTCAAGTTGATAGATCTCAAGGGCCGTTTGCACTTCTCCCTGACAAACGGCGGTAACCACATTGAAATCCGCCGCAATCAGAGATTCGGTCACCAACGCCAGTTCAGCTGTCGCCAGCGATTGATCATCAGACACCATCACTAAATGACATTCGAGCCCTTTCAAGAGCGGACTCGTTAGCACTTGATTAAGGGCTTTTTTCGCAGTAATGCTGCCATCATAGGCGATCATAAATCGCTTCGGTGCAGTAAACTCGTCCATCACCACTAAAATAGGCTGCTTAAGCGTGCGAATGACATTTTCTAAATGGCTGCCAATGGCCTGCGCTTGATCTTGATGCTGCTCCCCTTGACGGCCCATCACCACCAGTCTGGCATGGGATTCTTGCTCTAACAGGGTTTCGACTAAATCGCCGTGACGCTGCAAGGTTTCAACCACAACTGCGGGTTGTGCCTCCACGATGCGCGTTTGCGCATCTTGCAGCATATACTTACCCTGCTCAAGTGCGAGTTTGCCTCGACGCGCTTCAAGCTCAACCATTTCATTGAGTAAGTGCTCCCGTGTACCTAGGCCAATATTTCCTGACAGATTTGACTCTATCGGATAAGCAGACTTATCCAATACATGCAATAGAGTTACTGGGGCATCCAGTTGCTGAGCGGCCCAGCCACTGGCGTCACATACGGCGAGTGTCACTTTTGAACCGTCGATACAGGCAATCACATTTGTCATCGTTATTTTCCTTTTACTGTGTTGCTAAGGGCTTAGTGACCAGACATCATGTTTTCAACGTCTTCAGGCTTATCGTGCACCCCAAATTTATCGACTATGGTTGCACTGGCTTGGTTAAGGCCAATCAACTCCACTTCAGTTCCCTCGCGACGGAATTTAATCACTACCTTGTCTAGGGCCGATACCGCAGTAATATCCCAAAAATGCGCTTGAGATAAGTCAATAGTCACCTTATCAACCACTTCCCTAAAATCAAATGAATTACTGAACTTATCTGCCGAGGCAAAAAAGACTTGCCCAATAACTTGATAATGGCGACCTGCGTCAGCAGCAGCCGTTACACTCTTAACCACCATAAAACGGCCCACTTTATTAGCAAAAAACAGGGACGCGAGTAATACCCCCACAAATACTCCCATAGCTAAGTTATGGGTAGCGACCACCACAGCAACGGTCGCCACCATCACAAGATTGGTTGATATTGGATGATGCTTAAGATTACGAATTGAATCCCAAGAGAAAGTACCGATAGACACCATGATCATCACGGCAACCAGTGCCGCCATAGGGATGAGCTTTAACCATTCGCCGAGGAATACAATCAATATGAGTAGAAATACCCCCGCTGAAAAGGTCGATAACCGTCCGCGACCACCCGATTTAACGTTGATGATCGACTGACCAATCATAGCGCAACCAGCCATACCGCCCATTAAACCCGCGCCGATATTGGCAATACCTTGGCCCTTACACTCGCGATTCTTATCGCTTTGGGTATCGGTTAAATCATCGACTATGGTGGCAGTCATCATAGATTCCAGCAAACCCACCACGGCAAGGCCGGCCGAATAAGGGAAGATGATCATCAGAGTTTCAAGGGTCAATGGCACTTCAGGCCAGAGGAAAATAGGCAAAGTATCAGGTAGTTGCCCCATGTCACCGACAGTACGAATATCTAACCCCATATAAACCGCAAAAAGTGTTAATCCGACAATACACACGAGAGGCGAAGGTACGGATTTACCGATCACAGGGATAAGTGGGAATAAATAGATAATACCAAGGCCTGCAATCGTCATCGCATACACATGCCAAGTAACATTAGTCAGCTCGGGCAACTGGGCCATAAAGATCAGAATCGCCAGTGCATTCACAAAGCCCGTCACCACAGAACGGGAGACGAAACGCATCAAGCTTCCTAGCTTTAAGTAACCCGCGGCAATTTGCAGCACACCAGTTAATAGGGTCGCCGCGAGTAAATACTCGAGGCCGTGTTCCTTCACTAAGCTCACCATCAACAACGCCATAGCACCCGTTGCGGCAGAGATCATACCAGGACGACCACCTGTAAACGCGATGACCACTGCGATACAGAATGAAGCATACAGGCCGACTTTAGGATCGACGCCTGCAATAATAGAAAAGGCAATCGCCTCAGGGACTAACGCCAGTGCAACCACAATACCGGCTAACAGATCTCCGCGTATATTGGAGAACCACTCTTTTTTCATGGTTTGTATCATGTCACTCACTCTGATTGAAATTTAATCATATCTTCCAATAGCTAATATCAACACTTGACTCAAATGTCAGCGCATAGCCAATAAGGTACTTATGCGTCAAGGTGACGAACTGCAATTGGATTATGGGGTACAGCAAAACAACTACCGAGTCGGTAGCTAATAAGGACGGAGCTTAACGATCCAAGAAGAAAGGATTAAACTAATGCGGCTTAATGCTCATCACCGAAAAATAACCTCACTTATATGAGCCAACTCAAATTTGACTGCATTAAAAATAGTTGTGCTATTGGGAATAGCGACATAATGACGTGTATAAAACAGGCCGGAGTATAGAGAGTTGTTTGCTCAAAATCAAAAAACTTCAGTTAACATCAGAGTGATTAAAATACCCGCCATACTTTGGCGGGCATTGAATAAAAAAAACCGCAACAACTCAGGGATAGCTTAGGTAAGTATTAAGCACCATCTGATATCGCTTTATGCCGAGGCAGTTTGATTGAGATAAGCGCCGCTAACGCAATAAATGCCGCCGATATCCACAGACAAGCCGCCATGCCATACACTTGATACACCCAGCCAGACAACACAGTCCCGATCAAACGCCCCATAGCATTAGCCATGTAGTAAAAACCCACATCTAACGATACGCCATCTTCATCCGCATAACTGACGATAAGATAGCTGTGTAATGAAGAGTTGATCGCGAATAAGGCGCCAAACAGCATCAATCCCCAAATCAGTATATTCGCAGCATGGAAGTCATAACTTATCGCCAGCGCAATGCCTGCCGGCACTATGCTCAATATCGCCGCCCAACCTAAGGCGCTACGTCCATCGGGAACCTTGTTTTGGCTCGCCGACTTTGTCCCCGTCAAGCGAGGTGCGAAGCCTTGCACTATGCCATAACCTATCACCCAGAGTGCGAGAAAACCGCCGACATACCAATGATCCCAACCAAAGGTTGAGGCCAAATAAACGGGTAAAGCCACCACAAACCACACATCCCGCGCACCAAATAAAAACATGCGTGCGGCAGAAAGCGTGTTTACCGCCGGACTCTTAGAGAAAATTTCCGTGAACTTAGGTTTGTTTTTGGCTTTACCTAAATCGCGCTGCAAACTTAACAGACTAAAAATCCACACCAGCAATAGGACAATTGCCATGCCTAACACGGCCTGCTGGAATCCAAACAGGGTCAGTAAGGCGCCGCCCAAGAAGAACCCCGCGCCCTTTAGCGCATTTTTGGAGCCAGTGAGCATAGCAACCCACTTATACAGCTCACCCTGAGCATCATTGGGCACCAACAATTTGATACTGCTTTTAGCGCTCATCTTATTGAGATCTTTAGCGATACCCGACAAGGCCTGCGCCGCCATCACCCAAGCAACCGTCAGCATACCGCTAGGCACAAGCAGCATGCTAAGGGCGACAATCTGCATAAATAGGCCCACATTCATGGTCTTATTTAAGCCTAAACGCGCCCCGAGCCAGCCGCCGACTAAGTTCGTTACCACCCCAAAGATTTCATAGAAGAGGAATAGCATGGCAATTTGCAGCGGGCTATAACCTAAGCCATAAAAATAGAGCACCACTAACATACGTAATGCGCCATCGGTGAGCGTGAATGCCCAATAGTTGCCTGTGACTACCAAATACTGGCGGATCTCGGGTGATATGTTAGACAAAAACCCAGTAAGCTTACCCATAAAGCTTATGCCTTATCCATCAGACCGACCATGCGGGCCAGTTCGACGGTGCGATTGGCATAACCCCACTCGTTGTCATACCAAGCGTAGAGTTTGACCTGAGTGCCATTGATAATCATGGTCGATAGCGCATCGATAATGCTCGAACGCGGATCGGTTTTATAATCAACCGAGACTAACGGTCGTTCCTCATAACCTAAAATACCTTTTAGCGGTCCGTCTGCCGCTTCTTTTAACAGGCGATTGACTTCAGCTTCGGTCGTTTTGCGACTCACCTCGAACACGCAATCGGTTAATGAGGCGTTCGCTAATGGCACCCGCACCGCATGGCCGTTAAGCTTACCTTTGAGTTCAGGGAAAATATGGGTAATGGCCGTCGCTGAGCCTGTTGTCGTAGGGATAAGGCTTAAACCACAGGCCCGTGCACGGCGGAGATCTTTATGCGGCGCATCTAAAATAGTTTGAGTGTTGGTAATATCATGAATGGTTGTCATGGAACCATGCACTATACCGAGGTTTTCGTGGATCACTTTGACGATTGGCGCCAAGCAGTTAGTGGTACAGGAGGCCGCAGTCACAATCGGATGAATGGCTTTGTCATAGAGCTGATGATTCACCCCCATGACAATGTTTAACACGCCCTCTTCTTTAACAGGCGCCGTGACTACAACGCGTTTAACGCCTTGATCTAAATAAGCTTGTAGCACTGCTTTGGTTTTCATCTTACCCGAGGCTTCAATCACCACATCACAGCCGGACCAATCGGTTTCGGCGATGGTTTTATTGCGAGTACAGCGAATACGCTTGCCATCGATAATGATGTCATCGCCATCGCTGATCGCCTCATGTTGCCAGCGGCCATGCACAGAATCGAATGTCAGCAAATGAGCTAAGGTCGCCGCATCCCCTGCGGGATCATTAATCTGCACAAACTCAACCTCTTCCCAGCCCCAAGCAGCGCGCAATGCTAAACGTCCCATACGGCCAAAGCCATTTATCCCGATTTTGATTGTCATACCTGCATCCTTCCCACTCAGTTTTATATTAGGTGTTTTATATTATTTGTTTAAGATTAAAGCGTTATCTGTTCGATATAGCCGCGCTAATGCCCTTCTCGTTGGCAATGGCGGTAATGATCTCAGCGGTTTTAGTGCATTTAGCGCATCCACTACCTAATACTTTGATGTTTAACATTTTTATAATTCTCACAGAATGGGACCTATAGCGTTAAAGATCCAACCGATTAAGGTGAATGAAATCAATAAAATGGCAAAAACGATGGCCAGCAAACGCCATTGCATCACCTGCTTGAGCAAAATGAACTCGGGAAAACTGGCGGCAACCGTAGACATACAAAATGCTAATGTCGTCCCTACGGGCAAGCCATTAGTGATAAGGCTCTCCATGATAGGAATAACCCCTGTGGCATTGGAATACAGAGGAATACCAATCAATACCGCCACAGGAACCGACCACCATTGACCATCGCCTAAGTGGGCTTCGATCCAACCGTCAGGCACAAATCCATGGAGTGCGGCGCCAAGCCCAACCCCAATAATGACCCATTTCCACACTCGGCCAAAAATCTCTAGGGTCTCGCCTTTCGCAAATTCATGCCGTTCCGTTAACGTCATGGATGTTGATGTCATACCCTCGCTATTATCGCGACTTGCTTGCGCCTTACCTTGCTCGAGTGCTTTGGCGGCAAAGGATTGCAGCCAACGCTCAGCGCGAATCGTGTCTAAAAATGCCCCCGCCAACATACCCACTGACATGCCGACCAGCACGTATATCACAGTGAACTGCCAGCCCAGCAGACTCACAAGCAACAGAACGGCGACTTCATTAATTAACGGCGAAGTGATCAGAAATGCCATAGTGATCCCAACGGGGATCCCCGCGGAAGTGAAACCTAAAAAAACCGGAATACTCGAACATGAGCAGAATGGGGTAACAGCGCCAAAACCCGATCCCATAAAGTAACCGACAAAACGATTTTTACCCGCCAAGTAATCCCGAACCCGCTCGACATTGAGCGAGGCCCGCACCAAAGCGATGCCATAAATCATCAGCAACAGGAGCGCAAAAATCTTAGTGGTATCTTCAATAAAAAAATGGATGGCGTCGGCGAGCTTAGTATTGGGCTCTAAACCCATCAAATCAAAAGTTAACCAGCTTGCTAAATCTGAAAATATTTGCAGCATTGTTACGCCACCTTAATATTAAGCAAAACTTTAGACACGTAAACATATGAAAAAACGTATATTTGAGGTTAAATTTTTGCTGCTAGTCTTCTAGCAGCAAGCTTTAGCACGGTCAGGACGCCCGCCCATCTTGCACAAATTACGCATATTTTCTTCAAGGAATACAGTGTTTTGGTTGGTAACTTCACTCAACACTAACTGACTCCATTCGGGTAAGTCATTATTGATACGATAGAAAATCCATTGCCCCTGACGGCGATCAACTAATAAACCGCATTTACGTAATTGGGCCAAATGTCGCGAAATCTTAGGCTGAGTCTCTTGCAATGCCTCGGTCAATTCACAGACACAGAGCTCCCCCTCTTGCTGGATCAACATCATGCAACGCAAGCGGGTTTCATCGGCTAAACATTTAAAAAACTGGGTTGGATTAATCATTGATGCCCTTAGACTGAACTAGTACAAACATTTTGATCCTTTTGTTAACTTTCCTAAAGGTTCATTCAAACAGCAAGCTGTGAGCGGTAAGAAACAACACTCGTTTTTCATGGCTATGGATCTTTTGGAAAGACCTTGTACAATATATACGAATTTTCATATATGTAAATATCCGTATATAAGATCACCTTAAGTTTCACACATTAATCAAAATGGTGTTTGAGTATAGTGTTCAACACTAAGATACATACGAAAATTCACATATAAAAAATCATTCTGACCCACCGACAATATCGTTAGGTGAGGGCATTATTTTATGGTTACGGGTAGACAATCTCTACTCTTTGAGGAGCTTGTATGTGGTTAGCAGGGGCAATTTTTGTTCTCACCATAGTGTTAGTAATTTGGCAACCTAAGGGGTTAGGCATAGGTTGGAGTGCTACCTTGGGCGCCGTATTGGCCCTACTACTGGGTGTGGTGCACTTAGGGGATATTCCTGTGGTATGGAATATTGTCTGGAATGCGACCGCCACCTTTATTGCCGTGATCATCATCAGTTTATTATTGGATGAGTCGGGATTTTTCGAATGGGCCGCGCTGCATGTGGCCCGTTGGGGCAAAGGTCGTGGGCGTTTACTCTTTACTTACATAGTATTACTCGGCGCGACTGTTGCCGCATTGTTTGCCAATGATGGCGCGGCGCTGATCCTCACCCCCATAGTGATTGCTATGTTACTGGCTCTGGGCTTTAGCGCCGGAGCAACCTTAGCCTTTGTAATGGCGGCGGGTTTTATTGCCGATACCGCAAGTTTGCCGTTAATTGTCTCTAACCTAGTCAATATTGTTTCAGCGGACTTCTTCAACATAGGTTTTAACGAATACGCCTCTGTGATGGTGCCTGTCGATATTGCTGCTATTAGTGCCACCTTAGTCATGCTGCATCTGTTTTTCCGCAAAGATATTCCCGCGACCTACGACTTGCAAAAACTACGCGAACCTAAGGCCGCCATTCGCGACCTCAACACCTTTAAAACCGGTTGGGGCGTATTAGTCTTACTCTTGGTGGGCTTTTTTGGCTTAGAACCGCTCGGTGTGCCCGTGAGTTTAGTGGCTGCCGTGGGTGCCCTGATCCTGTTTGTTGTCGCGAAAAAAAGCCATGCCATAGATACCACTAAGGTACTTCGCGGCGCGCCATGGCAAATCGTAGTCTTTTCACTCGGCATGTATCTAGTGGTTTATGGTCTTCGCAACGCAGGCTTAACCGATTACCTATCAAGCGTATTAAATAGCTTGGCAGAACAAGGGCTTTGGGCTGCCACTATGGGCACGGGCTTCTTGGTCGCGTTTTTATCGTCCCTTATGAACAACATGCCAACGGTGTTAATTGGCGCCCTCTCGATAGACGGCAGCAATGCAACTGGCGTGATTAAAGAGGCCATGATTTACGCTAACGTAATTGGTAGCGATTTAGGTCCTAAAATCACCCCCATCGGCAGTTTAGCAACCCTGCTGTGGCTGCATGTACTGGCGCAGAAAAATATTAATATTACCTGGGGTTATTATTTCCGCGTCGGCATAGTGATGACGCTACCTGTGCTATTTGTCACCCTAGCGGCACTGGCGCTGCGCCTCTCCTTCTAATCTTCGTCCATGGGCACTAGAGCATCTGTTTAGTGCCTATGGATAAATTTATAAGCAATTATTTATCAGAGACATGTTATGACTAATATGATTGATGACAGCATTAAGATTTACCACAATCCAGCCTGTGGCACATCGCGCAACACCTTAGCATTGATCCGTAATAGTGGAGTCGAACCCCAAATCATCCACTACTTAGAAACGCCGCCCTCCCGCGATGAATTACTTAAGTTAATTAATGAGATGAAAATCTCTGTGCGTTCATTGCTACGCAACAATGTTGAACCATTTGAACGACTAGGACTTTCTGAAGACACATTTACTGATGAAGAACTGGTTAACTTCATGCTGACTTATCCCATTTTAATTAACCGTCCTATCGTCGTTACGCCGCGAGGCACAAAACTCTGTCGCCCGTCTGAGACAGTGCTTGATATTTTGACCAAAGCACAACAAGGCCCTTTCACCAAAGAAGATGGCGAAATCATCATTAATGAACAGGGACAAAGAGTTCGCACATGAAACCACTAAACCACGATATGCCAGCGCTCAAACAAGAATTAATATTTAATAACATGGATATGGATTGTTTTAATCTAACTCCTTTAACCCACCCGCCTAGAATACTGATGCTTTATGGCTCAGTACGAGAACGCTCCTATAGCCGACTGACGACGGAAGAAGCCGCACGACTATTAACACACATGGGCGCAGAGGTGCGTATTTTTAACCCTTCTGGACTCCCACTTCCTGATGATGCGCCTGACAGTCATCCCAAAGTCATGGAACTAAGAGAAATGGTACGTTGGTGCGAAGGTATGGTGTGGTGTTCACCAGAACGCCACGGTGCGATGACCAGTATTATGAAAGCCCAAATCGATTGGATCCCTTTGGCTGAAGGTGCTGTCCGGCCTTCACAAGGTAAGACATTAGCAATAATGCAGGTGAGTGGTGGTTCACAGTCCTTCAACACACTAAACCAAATGCGTATATTGGGACGATGGATGCGCATGTTCACCATACCCAACCAATCTTCAATTGCAAAAGCTTGGTTAGAGTTTGACGAAGCAGGCCGAATGAAACCTTCGCCTTACTACGATCGTGTAGTTGATGTTATGGAGGAATTGATGAAATTCACTTTACTCCTGAGGGGCAATGTTGATTTCCTCACGAACCGATATAGCGAACGCAAAGAAAGCGCTTCAGAGCTATCAACCCGAGTAAATCAAAAAGAAATATAGATTAAACACTAAAAGTATTCTGAACTATGGAGCAAAAGATTAGCCCAGCGCCAACTTTTGCTCCAGATAAGAACCATCACGCCAAATAAGTACATTCCAAATACACGAGTGAGCACCTAAATCCTTAAAGCCAGCTAAAAACTCTCTGTAACTTGCTATTAAAGATGCAATTCGTCCATTTGCTTGAATTCATGTTTAATCTGTTGATATTGCGATGGCCATTCATCGTACCAAAGAGCAAACTCCTCTACAGGCATAGGCCGAGCAATGCCATAGCCTTGGCACAATTGGCAGCCCAATTCAGCTAAACTTTTACCATGGGCAATGGTTTCAACACCTTCAGCAATCACATTAAGATTAAATACTGACGCTAAACGGATAACACCCTCCACGATACGCCAATCATCTTCGCTATCGAGCATACCTCGCACAAAACTCTGATCAATTTTTATCGTCGATATGGGTAATTGGCGTAAATACGTTAACGACGAATAACCTGTACCAAAATCATCTAGGGAAAAATGAACCCCCAAACGCTTACATTCCTGAAGGATATCAATTGCCAATGTCATATCTTCAATGGCGGCACTCTCTAAAATTTCCAATTCTAGATCCGAGGCCGTCAAATCGGGATATTGCATTAACGTCGATTTTAAGAACGCGCTAAAGTGTTCAGCCAATAGCTGCCGAGCGCTTACGTTAATACTTACTGCTATCGGACGACCACTCTGCTGCCAATTTTGCCATTGCGCTACTGCAGTATTGATAACCCATTCACCTAAAGCAATTTCAAGATCACTGCCTGCAATATCCGGTAAAAACTCACTCGGACCGACTATGCCTCGCAGTGGATGACGCCAACGAATTAAGGCTTCCGCACCAATAATTTTACCGGTAGCGAGATTCACTTTTGGTTGGTAAAACATCACAAATTCATGACGTTCAAAAGCTGACTTAAGTTCTTCTAACCAAGTTCTCCGAGCAATAATGTTACGATCAATGTCAGGATCAAACATTTGGAAACGATTCTTACCTGCCGATTTTGCCATATACATGGCTTGGTCGGCATGGCGCAATAAAATGTCGGGGTCAACGTTATCCTCTGGATACAAACTCACGCCAATACAAGCCGTTAAACAAAGATTTAAATCGCCGATTGATATCGGCTGATCGACCGCCGCCAGTATTCGTAATAGTACTTGAGTACATTCTTCCTCAGACATCATCTCAAATAAGATAACGAACTCATCGCCTCCTACCCGGGCCAACGTATCTTGCTGCCGAATCACCACAGACACATTATTTGCAATCGCGATCAACAGTTGGTCACCAACCTCATGGCCATAACGATCATTGACCACCTTAAACCCGTCAAGGTCCATAAAACACACGGCACAGATACTGCCATTACGTTGAACATGGGCAATCATTTGCTGAAAACGGTCTAAAAGTAAGCGACGATTTGGTAATCCTGTGAGTGCATCATAATTTGCCACGCGATCTAACTCAGTCTCATGGGTCTTTAATAACGTGATATCGGCTTGGGTTCCCGAAATCATCAACGCTCGACCTTGACTATCCTCTTCAACGACTCGCCCCTTACACAATATCCAGCACAGCTCGCCAGTCTTTTTAATGCAGCGCACTTCCAACTCTATACTGCTTGTTTTATGGATGAGATGCTGTAGAACCTGTTGCTCTATATTTTGCACATCTTCGACATACACATATTGGCGCCAATTATTAACCGTCAACTTCATCTCGCCAGCTTGATATCCCAAAATGGCTTCAAATCTTGGGCTGATTTGCACTTCTCCAGTAACAGCATTCCAGTCCCAGAATCCTTGTTCAGAACCTTGAATAACCCTTTGCAATTGTGCTGTTTGAGCCGCTAGTTGTTGTTGAAGCTGTCGCGCCTGGGTAATATCTTGCACTGTACCGTGCAATTTAAATATCTTACCGTGCGGATCACGCTGTGCTTGACCCCTAGCCATAATCCAACGATGGGCACGATTAGGATCTAGCAACTCAGCTTCGCATTCATACTCTTCTCCCGTATGCACACATCGCATCACCAGCGTACTTAACGCTTGCCAACTCTCAGGAGTAAATAATTTCTGCACTTGTTCTATCGAAGGGGCAGCTTCTTTATATGGCAAGCCATAAATCACAAAAACCTGTTCAGACCAAGTATGCGAATCAGTAACTAAATCCCACTCCCAACTGCCAATCCCTGATAATTGTTGTGCTTGTTTTAATCCCAACTCACTAATGAGTAAATGTTCAGCATTTTTTTCTTGAGTCGTGACATCCCTTGCTATTCCAAATAAGCCACAAATTGCACCTTGAGCGTCAAACACAGGACCTTTGGTCACTTGAAAAATGGCTGCTTCACCCTGAATATGTAAATACTCTTTATGTGTGGTGACCATTCCGGACACTAATACAGTGCGATCTTTTTCTTGGATAATATCAATAGAGTCAGCATCAAAAATATCAGTGTCATCTTTGCCCAAGATGTCACCCATGCTCTTGCCGACAAAGGTAGCGGCACCTTGGTTGACCAAGATATAACGCCCCGCCAAATCCTTCACAAAAATACCATCAGTTGTTTGAGAAACCACAGAATCGAGCAGTTGATGATTCACATCCAATTTCTGTAATGAAGCACGTAAATAGCCGCTTAGTGCACTGATCACTATGCCGTAAACACTTAGACTAATAAGCTGTAACCAATCTACCGAATGAATATTGTCGAGACTATTGGCGGTTGGATGAAGATAATAGACACACAGAACAGAGAGACATGTCGCGACTAATCCGGGGGCGAATCCGCCACCAATAGCGCTTAATGAAATAGGCAACATAAAAATCAGCAATAGTAAGCGCTGGTGCTGCTCAGCTGAAAGCGAATTGGCAAACCATAGCGTTATCAGCGTAAAACTCAATATCGCAATGTATTTAAGCCATGAGATATTGCTTATCGCTACAGAGCGAGCAAAGGTTATTTCTAGCAAATTACCCGATGGAGCATTATGACGGTCAGGAACGGCATTCAGAACAAAAAGTAGGATAAAGGCACTGGTAAATACAAAGAAAAAACCTTTAGCGAGGGATAAACGAAACACAGTTTCAGTGTCCGTAAATACAAGCAACAATTGATCGGATAAAAAGATCCACCCAAGCGCTGCAAGCGCATAAATAGCCACAGCTAAAATAATATATTGAGTCCGAGATTTATGATTATGTACAGTATTGTCAACCATCCTAACTCCATCACAACTAGCGCCATCAAAACGACTCCCTTGATCTATGATTGGCACTAACGCCAGCCAACAATAGGTGGTCATTCCACAGATGAACATCATATTCAAGCTAAAGACTATAACTTAAAAAGTATCAGTATAATCTAATAAAAACCCGAAAGAATAATGTACAACATAAAAATGCAAATCAAATACATGCCTAAAATATAGCTATCAGATATTAAACTGCAAACAGTATCTAAAAATGATTATTGAGCGTTCAATCATTAACGATAGAAAGCGATATATTGCTAACTTACAGTAAATTTCCTAAGTAAATGCACAGCATATCTGGCTCACAGTGCGATGAAAATCCAAAATCCCCGGCGTAAATCATTAGGAACTCAGTCACCACATCGCATTTCTAACACACCAATAAGATGAGTGCTGAATCAGCCATGCTGACATAAAACCTCTACCTCCAAAACATAAAAAAACCATAATTTAAATACCTAAAAAGGTAGATATTACGGGTAAGGATATAAGCCCATACCTGTGAGGTTAAAAGAAAAATATACAAGAACTATTAAAACCCATGTCTATAGAACTATCGCAAATGCAATGGAATATCATACTTCCTAAAAAGCTTGACTATTGAATCCTTATATAGTGGCTTGATAATGTAACCTTTAGCTCCTGCAGCTATTGCCTGCTGAACTGATGACTTATTTTTATTCCCAGTCAACATAACAATGGGCGTAATTGCATTTATTCCATTAGACTTATTAATGTGGTTAATAATATAAAACCCATTAGTATCAGGAAGATTTATGTCCATTAAAATAACGTCATATTTTTTCTTAGAAAGTAAATCTAACGCCATACGTCCAGACAATGATGTATCAAGTTCAATGGCATACGTTCTAAGAAGCATAATAGTTAAATTCAAACTAATGTGATCATCCTCAACAATTAACATCTTTGGCACTACAGGAACTTCAACTGATACAAGAGAATTTTTTGACTCCGAATACAATCGATTATACGTGTATTTAGTATCAGGCACGGTTGGAACTGCCTTGTTGCTAACCTCAATATGCTCCTGTTCTGGCAAAGGGGCTTCTGCGACCGTCGCCACATTTGATACATCAGTAACAACAAGTTCAAGTAAGTGCAACGCCTTACTTTGTAGTTTCAACAAAGCTGGTCTAATTTCATTAGAACGAATAAATGATAATATCTTCTTCAATGAAGCCAGATCTAACTCAGCGGTTCTATTACTTGCAAGGTGCGCTTCTGCCTTATCTAATGATTGCTCAATTTCAATCAAACTTAATTCAAAGCTATGTTCTAAATCCTTCTTGCGCTGAACACCTTTAAGGACAATCTCCTTGATATGCGAAGAGTAGTTATCTTGCACATTTACAAACTCTTCTACTTTTTTATATTTTCCTCTTAACCCAATTTCCCGCAATAAATGTGTACATATTATAATTGCTCTATGCACTTCATACATTGGCCTAGCAATTAAATAATCATTAATCACTCCACTACGATAAGCCTCGTACGCTTCTCTTTCTTGATGTTTTGGAATAAGAGAAACAACAGCATGCTCACATATTTCTACAGCCTGCAATTCCTCTATGGCTTCGTAATAAATAAGTAAAGTTTCTTGTAAAGTTTCAGCAGCAACAAGAATCACTTTTGGGGTTGATTGTTTGATTTGCTCAACAAGCTCAGCATTCGTTTTAATCACATGAATACGAGAAAAATGACGAATTAGAACACTTATCAATAATCTATCATTATCTTGGTCGTTCGTATAGAGAACGATATGCTCAAAATTGACTCTATCCACTAGCATTACTCCTTTGCATAAAAAACTCAATTAGCGCAAATAAATCATCATCAACCTCTTGCCAACATTTTAAGATAACTTTGTAATCAATAGCATTGTTATGCGAAACACACTCTAGTTCTTGGCAAGATAAATTTAATTTTTTTGCTCCTATGTAAAGAGAATTACTTTTAAGGGTATGGCTAATTGCAGTAATAATACGAAGATCATTATCCACAATTGCAGACCTTAATGCTTCACGCTTAACAAGTAAATTACTGTAATATTGCTCTAAAAAAATAGATAATTCTTCATCGCTTATATCTTCACCTACAAAGTTATATATATCTGATAAGTTGACTATCTGTAAGATATTCACTAATTCCTGCGGTGCTTCATCACAACAGAAAAAGCTATTATCAAAAGAAGTATTATCAGTTTTAACTGTAGACTTTTTTAAACTTGCATTATTTGACAAAGTGACTTTTACTTCATCTAAAAGGCCAATCAAATCATTCAACGTCAGAGGCTTTACAAGTACGCGATTTGCTCCAGCCTGCAAACATTCATCTTTACATATGTCGCCATGATCAGCGGTCAACATCACAATAATCGATGGCGCTAATTCCCGATACCCTTCAACTTCTCTAATGACGCCAATGAGGTCTGAGCCCGATATAGTTGGCATTATCACATCAGAAATAACGACATTAAATTTATTTGTCTTAAAAAGCTCAATTGCTTGCATCGGATCTTGAACACAGGAAACTATGACTCCAACAGATAATAACTGTTTTTCGATAACAAATAAGTTTTCTTGACAATCATCAATAACTAACACACTAATATTACTATAATCAGCACTATCCGAAGCCTGCTCGTCAATAATATTCAAATAATTTTTAACATTAACGAAATCAGTTACTGATTGAATTCTGAGTGGTGGATATGAAATCACTTCGTAGTCGGAGTTAGACTTAGAAAGTGACACTCTCCTTAACTCTGCAACTCTTTCTTTTCTTGTAAAAAGACTAGTTACAAATTCATTCTTTGAGATAATATCATTTTGATTCAAGTCAATAAAAAGTATTGAGCTTTCAGTTTCAAATTCCAGTAATTCATTACTTGGTAAATATAGCAACTCGAAATCAAGCTCTTTGGAATATCTTGAAACTGATTCGTGAAAAATGGAACTGTTAGTATATGCTGTTACTGAAGCATCAATATCAGAACGATAGGAGCCGCTTACATCAGGTGCCGTAAAGTGACTATCTAAAGCAAAATCAATAACAAAATAGAAAACGCTACCATCACCGATACGACTAATAACCTGAAGATCACTTCCCATTGAACGACATATACTTTTACTTATGTATAGGCCTAAGCCAACACCACCATACTGACGGTAAGAATTTGATGATGCCTGCTCATACTTACCGAACACTTTTGATTGTTCCTCTTCAGTTAAACCGATACCATTATCAATAACAGAAAACTTTAGTTTTACATTTTCGAATGACTGTTCCAGAACTTCTACTTCTAATAGAATCGACGAGTCAATTTTATTGGAAAACTTAATTGAATTGGAGATTAAATTATAGATAACTTGATTTAGTTTAACTTCATCACAAATAACTCTGCGATTAAAATTTAATGGCATAAAAAAGTCTAAATTAATGTCTTTTTTATCTGCTTGAAGGCTAAACGCATCAACAACAGATTCGCCTAACAACCTAACATCTACCGAGTCATTTTTAACATCTGCACTACTCTCATTTGTCTTTTTAAAATCCAACATACTATTAATGAGTAATAAAACTTGTTTTGAAGTACTGAATGCGACAGATAATAACTTCTTATCCTGTGCCCTTACATTACCTAAACTGAGCTCAATTAAGCCTAGCACTGCATTTAATGGTGTTCTAATCTCGTGACCTAGAGTGGCAATAAAATCACTTTGAAAGCTATTCAATTGTTCCAGCTCTGAACATTTCTCTATTAATACTTTTTCTTTCTCATATCGTTTAGATTCATCTATAATTAACCCAAACCGAGCTCCATCATCAAGGAATAAATCTCTATACTCAAAATACAACCCTGATTTAGTTTTAAAAGATAGACATATTTTTTTATTAGTTGCAAATTTATATCTAAACCACTTCATAATTCTATAATTATTTCTACCAACAATCTCATAGATAACAATATCTTGAATTAAACTAAAAAATGACTTACCAATATAATTATCAAAATGTAAATATGGAAACAGGTATTTAACCCCGCCACCAATAAAATCAATATTGCCAAGAATATTTATGACAAGAAAACCGTCTGAAGCAATTTGCTGATATCTAGATATCATCACCCGCAGGCTCCTCACGCCTGAATTGGTTATACTCAAATTTTTTTATTATTGGCGCATCATGCTCTACAACACAGAGCACAATAAAATTTTTATTGACCATCTTTAATAGGCTAAACTTTAAACAGTTACTTCCTATCATTAAGCATTCATTAGGCGTGATATCCTGTTTAAGTTTTTCAAAATGCTGAATTATTTTTTTCTTGGCATTTTTTAAAAAATTATTATTTGAGAAAATTTGATTCTCGCCTAACCACTCCCCCTCAGGTGATAGCATAAATGCACAAGAATCAAACAAGTCTAAATCAATACCATTCATCATCGCATATCCTTATTGCAAACTAGCATTCATTACTACTGAACTGAATTTTTATACTGATTAAACCAGCTATACACTTTATCACACGCTGAGATGAGCCTCTCAGGATCCATATTATAATTATCAATGAAATAATCGACAGTAACCCAATCACCTTCCATATACGCCAGAGTAAGTTGTAAACAATGAGCTAGGTATCCATGATTATTAAGTAAAGCACGCTTTATTTGCTGTTCAAGAGGAAGCTGCTCTATCGCTCTGTTCATTGGCTTATCTAAAATGGCATCTAAAGTAGATAATAATCCAGTCAAAAATGCTGACTCTTTCAACAAAGGAAATCCCATTAATGATATTAACTCTTCACATAACCGAGCCCTGATTATAGTATTATTAATTAACACAACTGGTTTATTGGGATTAAGTTCAGCCAAAATAATGAGACTTACAAACTTACGAAGTTTATTTTCACCTAAAAAAATCATAGTCTGCTTAATTGAGGTAAATTCATTCACATGCTCAAACTGACTTGAATTGACATACCTTAGTAATTTATAGGTAAGATCTAAATCTTGAGAAAAATAATGTTCAAGTTTTTTATAACTAAAATCAGACTTAAAAACCTCATTGTAAATAGACATAACAAAATGTTGTGTAGCACCTATTTCACTCCCCTCTATGAGTTCTGGCTTATAAAAATAATAACCTTGAAAATAATCAAAACCGAGTGACTTAGCTAGCCTATACTCTTCCAATGTTTCAACTTTCTCTGCAAGTAGTTTTAAATTATACTGTCTAAATTTAGGAATCAGATGAGAAACACTATCTAAAGGCGTTGAAATTATATCAATTTTTATAAGTTTAAAAAAAGGAAAAAAACGTTCCCACTCAGGAGAATAAACAAAGTCATCTAAAGCAAGATAATAACCCAAGTTAAATAACTCTTTAATTAAAATAAAGTTATCCTCGCTTGGGCTAACAGTTTCCAATACCTCAATAATAATATTTTTGTATGGAAACATGTATAACAAATGGTCTCGCAAGAAATGAGATGGAAAATTAATTAATGCTGGCTTCCCTTCGGTTAAATCCTCTAGATCCATACTTAAATAACTATTTACAAAAACTTTAGCTGTAGCAACATTGTCTGTAACACCCTGTGGGAAATAGTTATCCCGACTATTTCTAAAGAGCAACTCATAAGCAACAACGTTTTTATTTCTATTCAGTATAGGCTGTCTTGCCATATAAAAGCGCATAGTTCACCTCTTCCCTTTGGGTCACTTAACTTTATAATCATTAGTGAATCAGTCCTTTAATTTTTCATTCTAGACCTAGGTGCATCATCTTTCAACAGCACTTTCTCAAGCCTACACTATAAATTGATATAAGTAGCGATTAAATCCGGCTTAAATCTCAGATTTATACTTAATTTAGGTGAATATTTAAGAAATCATACTCAAGATATAAATACCTATTTTGAGGTATAACTATCTTGTTTATCCATAAAAATCAAGTATTAAATGAACCGCTATTCTAGTATCCCGCAACGAAATAAAATGAGTAAAATGAACAGTTAAAACTGAAAAAAACTATTATTAATCCTTTTAGACATAATGGACTTATTGGCTTATTGGCTTATTGGCTTATTGCCAGTTAATGGCGTCATTACATAGCAGTGATACTAGATGAAGAACTTACCGCACTAGGGTTTGTTGGCGAGGATGTCACAACGATTTGACTGGATTTGATGCGAGGCTGAGCCCGTGTAGTGTCGTTATCCACATAAACGGGCAACATAAGCAGGTGATGAACACAATTTTGAGCTAGCTTGATAACAACACTGTCGCAGAACCTAAATCATGACATAGCAGTGTCAATAGGAACAATTACTTAGCTAAATCATGTAACCCTACATTGACATAAAATGTACCCATAGCCTGACAAATAGGAGTAACCAAAAATAACTCAAATGGGAAAGTGTGATGTTACAACGAATGTGATTTAAACCTTTGCAAACTTACAATTGGACAAAAGCGAGTGAGGTATCTGCTAGAGATAAATGACAGGTTTCAGCTTGTAAATCAAACTTGCCTAGTTAGATTCAAAGGCACAATTAGAGGCTAAATAATCATTAGAGAAGCTATGGTTAACGCCAAATGAACGGGCTGAAGAATAGGCCACCGTATTTAGTCATATTAATACTTGTTAGTTCCGATTTACTCCAAACTACTCAGGGCGGTATATGAATCAAACCCTATTTCCTGATAGGTACCTTTATCCAAACTCACGGTATGAAATTCTGGCTTCCCCTCGCAATTAATAAAATTGACTTCAAGCCAAACTTGCTCGTGCTCATCAATAAGCCAGACTTTCCAAAGTAGCTTAGAATCTATGAGCAATTTATATACTCTATAAGTTCTGTAGAGCTCTGACTTTGTATTTTTAGACACTTCTAGTAAATCGCTAGGTAAGTTGGTTACTTGAACCAAATAGTCGATGATTTTCATTTTCTATCAGCCTTTCTCATGCTTCTCCCCAAATAAGAATTCCACCAAGTCGCTGCACACCTCTCAAACTCACTGCAATCCCATAGCGGCAAGCGTTACGGATTTGCTTAAATTATTTGTTATACGGAGATTTCCAGCAGCCCAACCTCATGCGCAAATCCACCAACCATAACCCTGAGAATATCCTGCTCCTTCGACGTAACTGACGCCGTAATTATTGAAATACAGTCCATTGCCCTGCCCTGCTCGAAAGTAAAACGACTCGTATGTTCACCGCCAAGGTGCTTGGTTAGATAACATGCTAATGCTCCACTAGCACTCCCCGTGGCGGACTCTTCTGGAATACCAAACAAAGGAGCAAAATTCCGACAACTCGCTGTCAACCCACTGTTTTTATCACATAATTCAAAAGCATGAATACCAATAACATCATGTTTTTTACAGAAGTCACTGAGCAAACTTTCATTCACTTGGATTCTATCTAGATATCCATATGGCACTGGAACAATAATATCAGGCAAGCCTGTTGAAATAACCTCAATAGGTAACTGAGTTGACTCTAGTACTGCCGGATCAATGCCAATTAACTCTGATATTGCCTCGTAACTAAACATCCCAAGGTATTCAGGTAACTTCAGCTCCATCACTATATTGCCATTAGACTCTATCGTTACGGTAAGTAAACCCGCTTTAGTCCTTTGAACATATTGCCCTTCGGCTACCATCCCTTTTTGATGCATTGTTGAAAATGCCGCTAATGTTGCGTGACCACAGAAATCAACTTCACCCGTTATGGTAAAAAAAGACAACTCAAAGTCGACTTCGTCATCTTGAGAAACAAAGGCAGTTTCTGAATAACCAACGGCTTGTGCTATTGCTAATTTAGCTTCGTTAGACAGATTATCGGCGTTCAATACTACGCCTGCAGGGTTGCCTCCGCTTCCATTGGCAGTAAAGGAATTAACCAAATAAGCTTTAACTTTCATCAATATCAATTTCTCCATATACCGTCTTAGTATTTATGCGTTGCGATGATAGCAGGGCATAAATCGCGTGTTGACTCAATCTCGACTATGGCCGTTGCCACGTCCATGCTAACTGATGTTAATGAGCTATAGAAACTTGCTTTTTAGGGATAGCTGTTTCATGCGGCTTTGTGCGTAATCATTTGATATCATTTTTGCTTTTTTATTCACTCTAGCTCACCTAGAGTGATTCACGGGCACGATTTAACGCATTAATGCAATGGTTTCTACTTCGAAAAAACTGCTAGCCTTTGTTTTTTGTAAGCAATGTCTTTGCTATAGAGCCCCTTTAATGCAGAAAAAACGACCAAATATCCCATTGCTACTATGTGACGCATAGTTTTCCACTAAGCTCAACTTTCGTAATCACTTCAGCTCATTTTTCCATAATAAAATCCAGCGATTTTTATAACTCTCTCACATACAATTAGCATTGCCTAAAATATCTTTGAAGCGAGAAACTAAGGTTCGACATTCTTCTTCAGTACTAATATTGGTAAAGCTTAAAATTAAGCTTGGGTGAACAGGTCTTGATGACCATTGCGATAACCCTTGAGCAAATAACCCTGCCTTCATCATCCTGTTGGCCAGCTCAGCATCATCAATATTGGGGTCGGTCAGCTTTACCATCATATACATTCCACCCGGTTGTGGTTCAATCGATACCTTATCGCCTAACACTTGTTTAAAGACTCTGGCGGTTAATTCTCTGCGCTCTCTATATAGATTTTTCATCCGTTGAATATGCCGGGAAAGATGGCCTTCCTGCATAAAAGCCAACACGCAAGCTTGGGTAAGCCCCGAAACATTGCCGGCATACAGTTCAGAGCATTGCTCGAACGCTGACACTTTACTTTTGGGCACCACTATATAAGCCATTCGCAAACTGGGGAAAAGCACCTTACTGAAGGTGCCTGAATAAATAACCCTATCAAAATTATCCAAACTTTTTAACGCCGGTAGCGGCTGACCTGTATGGCGATATTCACCGTCATAATCATCTTCAATAATCCAACTTTGGTTAGTCTCTGCCCAACTGAGTAATTCCTGTCGACGCTGGAGCGATAAGGACACGCAAGTTGGACTCTGGTGAGCAGGGGTCACAATCACCGCGTCCGCTTGGGTGTTGGACGGTAAATTTATGCCTTCTTTATCGACAACGATTGGCACAATATTGAGGTTCTGATTAGCCAAGATTTTCCGGGTCAGTGGGTAACCGGGATCTTCTACGGCGACATTGGCTTGTGGCGTTAGCAGCACATGGGCTATCCAGTTAATGGAATGGACATATCCAGAGGTGATAAACACTTGGGTGGGCTCACATTGTACCCCTCGGGAAAGCTGTAAATACTGCGCTATGGCTATCCTGAGTTGCGGGCTGCCATAAACAGAAGGATAAATCAGATCATCCATCTGGATGTTACGGGCGCATCTTGCCGCCATTCTTGACCAAGCTTGCCTTGGAAAGGCATCTAACGCTGGAATACCTAGCTGAAAGGGAAGTACGGCAGAAGTTTCTATTTCAGTGTGGAAGCCGGGCTGGCGAGTGTGTAGCTGAATGGTTTGGACCTTAGCTAGCTCGAAAAAATGTCGACTGACCACAGTGCCAGCTTGGCCTTTAGACTCAATGTAGCCTTCGGCTTTTAAGATGGCATAACCTTCCTCTACCGTTCCGCGTGCGACACCCATTTCCTTGGCAAGGGTACGAGCAGAGGGGAGCCGCTCACCGGACTTGAGTATCCCTTGCAAAATCGCAGTATGAATGCGTTGATAAACTTGCTTATAGGCCAAGACTTTAGTCATTCCTCTGCCCCTAGAACTCAGTAATAAGCGACACACACCTGCCAACATGGTCCACTAAAAAAATAACTTTATGGCTCTTATTATGAGCCATGGGTATTTGTATCATATCGGCGTATTGGGGAAAACTGAAACATGACAATGCTTATCTGTAGAGAGAAAATATGAAGATTTTAGTGATTAACTGCAGCCCGCAACAGCTAGCGTCCTCGACCTATAGTGTGGCGCAAGCCATGATTGACCAACTCACTGATTTACATGAACTCAATATCGACATGCTCGATGCCACAGGCCTGCCACACATCGGCAGTGATTATGCTAACTCACTCTGCGCGGCTGACAGTGCTCATGATCTTAACAAGGGCAGCTTAGCCATTTCGGATCGATTAATCCGCTCACTTGAGAGGGCAGATCTGGTGATCATAGCTTCTCCTATGCATAACTACTCCGTACCTTCCTGTCTTAAAAGTTGGCTGGACCACGTGGTTCGAGTCGGCAAGACCTTCAATATTACCGCCACCGGAAAGCAGGCATTATTGGCCGATAAGCCGGTTTATGTTTTAGTCTCGTCGGGCGGAGTGTTTTCTGGTGAAGCCGCCTACCAACCCGATTTCTTTACCCCCTATATCAAAGCGATCTTGGCCACCATTGGCCTCAATAGTGTCTTATTTTTCACGATTGAAGGCACAGCAAATCGCACTGACTTAGTACAACAAAAAATCGCAGATGTTCAACGTCGAGTATGTGAGCATTTAGCGACCGTCTTAGCTTAATCAACTGTCTTTACAGCCATTTAATTCATGACCTTTTAGGCGCTGGGACACTCAGGCTAAAAGGTATCTTACGTTTTCAGTAAAAATGATAGGAAAATTGTTATGACTACCGGCTTTAATACCTTACTAAAAACGCCATTGATCGCATTGTTATGTTTATTTACCTTGGCTCAAGTGGCCCATAGCGCAGACGATTATTCGGCCGAGGGTGAACGAAGAGCTAAATCAGCTGGGGAGTCCTTGGTTGGCACGCCAGCCCCTCAAATGAAGATGACAACCATTAATGGGAAGACGATTGATCTTGCTGATTTTTATGGTAAGAAGCCAGTTTACATTAAGTTCTGGGCAACCTGGTGTGTCCCGTGCCGTGAACAAATGCCGAGCTTTGAAGATATCTATAAAAAGTACGGTGACAAGGTTCAAGTCATTGCGGTGAACACAGGTATCAGCGATAACATAAAATCTGTCACCGAGTTTAGTAAAAAAATGGGCTTGACCATGCCCATTACTATTGATGATGGCAAGCTAGCACGTGCGTTCCACTTACGTGTTACCCCTCAACATTTATTGATTGATAAAAATGGTAAATTTGCTTATTTCGGTCATAAGGATGATAAAGAGTTCCATCAGGCTTTGGATAAAGTAGTCGCTGAAAAAGCGACAGGTAAACCTTTACATAATCCGACCTTTGTAGCGAAAGATTCAGGTTATAACTTGGGCGATACAGTGCCTGATCTCGCTTTTTCTACCATTGACGAAAAGCCGCTTAATATTAAATTTAATACAGCCAGCAGTAAAAAAGTGGCAGCGGTATTCTTTGGCCCTTGGTGTGAGTGGTATTTAGAAACAACAGAGCCTAAGACTTCGCAGGCCTGTACTCGGGTGCGTGAGCTGTTGGAGAAAAAATCGCAAGCATCCACAGTGCAATGGGTAACGGTTTCGACCAACTTATGGTCATCAGTTGCTGAGCTTAAGGATTATCGTAAGAGTTATGGCACGACTATGCCAATCGTGTTTGATCGCGATGGTGAGTTGTTCAAGCAATTTGGTGTTAACCAAGTACCAAGCATTAGTTTAATCGACGCTGACGGTAAGGTTATCCTAAAATCCTCGATTCAAGATGATGATTTTGATGCCGTTTTACACACGATTTCAGCATTAAAATAACCCCTTCATCTTGATAATAAAGGCGTGACATGAAACGTTTAGCTCAGTTTATAACAGGATTTATTATCCTAATATGTTCGTTGCAAGTTATGGCCAATGAGCTAAGTCAGTCTCAGCGCCTAATTTCTATTTCCATGATGATGGAGTCTGACAAGCCTGCAGCTGGAACCCACGAGCTCGCTATCACCATGACACCTCAAAAAGGCTGGCATGGTTATTGGCAAAATCCCGGTGATGCAGGCTTTCCAACGCGGTTTGATTGGCAGTTGCCCGAAGGCGTGACGATAGGAGAGGTGCAATATCCGGCGCCGAGTCAGCTGGTGACCAGTGATATCATGAATTACATTTATCACGGCGAATATACCTTGCTTGCGCCTATCACTATTGATAGCAGCATTGCAGTTGGTACTTCGTTGCCCATCAAGCTCGATATCAGCTATCTAGTATGTAATCCAACAAGCTGCTTGCCAGAACAACAGACGATCGAGCAAGACTTCATGGTCGGGAATGGCAAGGTTGAGCAGCATCATCAGCGGCAATTTAGTCAATGGCGTCAGATGCTACCTAGACCATTGGATGCTAAGGGGCAGTTTGCAGTCGAGAACAATACTCTGACGCTGTCTTTACCGCTACACGGTTCAGTCGACAGCCGTAATGCCCATATCTATCCCATCATCAATAACACCCTAGTAAACAATGCACAGCAGATCCTGAACCATGAAGGCGATGTGCTGAGTATGCAAACGCAAGAGGGTGATGAATTAGCTGATTTATTTCAAGGAGTTTTAGTATTAGAAAATGGTACCGCATTACGCTTTGATGCCCATAAAACTGACCATGTCGCGTTTATTGTACCGCCGATAAATGAAGATAATACCAGCAATCAAAACATCTGGTTGATTGGCATCACGGCTTTTGTGGGCGCAATTCTAGGCGGCTTACTACTTAACATCATGCCCTGTGTATTTCCTATCCTGAGCTTAAAGATTTTGAGTCTGTCACATCAAGGTTCGGAAAAAGCGGCGAGGATGGGCTCAGTTGCTTATACCTTAGGTGCGGTGTTGGTCTGTATTTGCTTAGGTGGCGCTATCTTAGGCCTTAGGGCCTTGGGGCATCAAGTCGGCTGGGCATTCCAGTTGCAAAGTCCAGCTGTAATTGCCGCATTGATCCTGTTAATGAGCGCGATTGGGTTTAATTTGGCGGGCTTGTTCGAAATAGGGACATTAACCTCAGGTTCTAAATTGCAAGATCAAAAAGGCCCCATGGGAGATTTCTGGACTGGGGTATTAGCGGCATTCATTGCAACGCCTTGTACCGGGCCCTTTATGGCGACAGCTTTAGGTGCCGCCTTAGTATTACCAACGACGGTGGCATTGGTAATTTTTGCCAGCTTAGGTTTTGGCATGGCATTACCGTTTCTATTGGTGGGTTTTATTCCGGCATTACGTACTCGCTTACCTAAGCCAGGGGCTTGGATGGTCACCGCAAGGCGGATCCTTTCTTTGCCTATGTTTATTACCGTATTAGGCCTAGTGTGGATTTTGATGCGCCAATCAAATGATAATTATGTCTTGTCTGTACTTGCAGCAACCATGCTATCCACCTTTGGTCTATGGCTTACTGGTTTGTGGCAACACTCGCAGCATAAAGGCCAGTGGTGGCCTAGCCTCTTATTGACGTTACTGCCTCTGTTGGCAATCCTTTATTGGGTTCCACAGGCTGAATCCCATGCACAGGGTGAACAAAAAGAGGTGGCGGAAGCGCTTGTCTTTAGCCAAGAACAACTCAATATCTTAGGCGCGCAGCAAGATGTGTTTGTGTATTTTACGGCTGACTGGTGTTTAACCTGCAAGGTAAATGAGAAAACATCGATTGAGCGCCAAGAAGTCAAAGCAGCGTTTAAACAACATAATGTCGCGACTATGATTGGCGACTGGACGAACGGAGATAGTCAGATCACTGAGTTTTTATCACAACATGGGCGTTCTGGAGTACCTTTGTATTTGTGGTATAAAAAAGGCGTAAACAAACCGATTGTTCTACCTCAAATATTGTCTCAAACAATATTAATTGAACGGGCCAAAGGATAAAAGTTTAAATACGACACTGTAATGTCACATTTTAAGCATTAATTTAACCATCTGCACTTAGTGTTGGCTTTGCTGAATAAATTCTAGCATTAATCAACTTTGACGTAATAAGCAGTCCTGATAACTCATTAGGACTGCTATCACCTAGATGCCATTGAGATATAGAGCTTTGATTACTTGGGATTTACTCTATTCTATCCCTGAATATTAAGGAAGCTACCTCACAAAGATGCACCACCAAACACCCGATCAATCACGAGTGTCATGGCAGCGCACGGTCCTCCGAGCGGCAATGAGCAGGACATCGCAGCCCCCTAATTTGCCGCTCAGCCCTTCGGGCAACTCGAACAGCAGTGCTTTAAATATCGTGGAGGTGATCAGAGCGTGAGCGTAGTCCATGTCCTACGGTAGCAATGGATTAGCCCCCAGTTCGCATTCAACCAGTTAGTACAGGAACTGGCTCGCATGCGGACCGGCATTGATCAACAAAACATTATTCATGCTTGTTCCCCACCCCGAAGTTTCTGGGTGAAGTGCATACCACGAGCCAGCAACCCATGACGAAAATAGAAGCGTTGTGCTAAGGGCTTATGCAGGCCGGTATCCAAGACAAAGTGATCACATTGACGCTTCACAGCCTCATCACGCACTGCAGCCAACAGTCTTCCTCCCAAGCCGCTGCGTTGAAGGTCTGGGCTCACGACTAGGTCATCGACGTAGATGAAACGTCCGTAGATCAGGTTTTCCAGCTCGCGGTAACCCGCCAAGCCGACGATGTGAGCACCGTCCCACGCTGCGAGCAAACGGTAATCTTGCTCGGCCTGACGCGCCAATTGCGCGACATAGACAGCTGGAGAGGTGATATGCGGCCGCAAGATACGCATTAGGTCAAAACTGGCCCCAAAGGCCTCTTTGCTATCAAGGTGTTGAAGTGTGTAAGCCATACCCGTTGTCGGCTAAAAAGTGATGGTCAACTTTAAAGCCGCAATGACTTAAGCTACAGGGCCAAAAAGTGCATAAATGACTAGGCCATGAATGCTCCATTCAAATAATACCGCTGAAGTGGTCAATAAAAATGGTGCCAACTTTATGGAGCTATGTGGATAACACTGCCAACGGTATGGGTTCAGCGAAACTACTGTCGCTGAAACCAAACCATGACATCTCAGCGTGTCTAGGAACAAGTACTTAGCTAAATCATATAACCATACATTGACATAAAATCTACCCATAGTCTGACAAATAAGGAATCCCAAAATAACTCTAGTGATAAAGTGTAATTTTACTACGAATATCCATTAAACCTTTGCAAACTTACAATTGGACATTTCTGAGTTAAACCTTTAACTCTAACTTGTGAGTTTCAGCATAAAATATCTATGGGGTAACGACGCATTAAGGTGTAAACAACGCTACAGATAACACTACAGTAGCGCCGAACTTCAATCACATGAGATGAGATAACAACGGTAATGGAGTATGAGAGTGCGTCAGTGCGTTTTGCTAAGCTCTGCCTCCAATTTGAACAGCTCTGAGTCGGTACTAATACCAAGTTTGCGGAAGGCGGCTTGCTTTTGGCCGCTGATAGTCTTTTTGCTACGCGAGAATTTCAGGGCGATCTGGTTGACCGTAAGGCCTGTGAGACAGCAGCGAAGCACTTCGCTTTCCTTTGGTGACAAATCAGAATAGTTAACTAAGCCTTGTTTACTCTCGTTAGGGCAAGCAACATCAATAGATTGGGAAAAGGACTGTTTTTCCTGCTCTGTTGCAAAACTCGGCGACAAATATAACCGTCCGCGCGCGGCCATTCGAATAGCCTTAATCAGGTCGTCGGTATTTTGCGATTTGCCGACAAAGCCGTTGGCACCAGTGCGGATACTCATATGTACAGTAGCGGGACGTTCAGCGGAGGAAAAGATAACTATGCGCAAATCGGGATAACGTTGGCGAATTAGACCTATCAGACGCAAACCATCCAACTCACCGTCACTCAGTTGGTAGTCAAGCACCAGAAGATCGAAGGTATTCCGGCGCATTGCATTGAGCAGCTCGGTGCTGGTTGAGTAGACACCTTGTAAACTGAAGTCGGGTTCTGCTGAGATACGCATACTCAGCGCCTCGCGGATCAATGTGTGGTCATCCAGCAGGGCAATTCTGATTAGTGGCTTGCGTGACCATTGCATTGGTGTCAGCTCCTTTGGATTACCTGGTACTTTAATCTAATACAGTCAATTCCTGCAAAGGTAGCAGGTTTTGTCGGATGTTAAAACCTAATGCCCTGCTTAAGGAGTACTGCTCAATCAAGTTAGCTTTGGCTTACAAACTTACTTTTAACTGCTCAAGGCTTAGGGCTTTGGAGTGCAAATCAAGCCGTGGTGTCAGTACATGCTCTCCCTGTGTTAGAAGAAAATCCACAGCATTAACTATGTCGACTACCTGAATCTTGCTTGCATTGTCGATGCGACCATCGTTGGTCATGTCCGTATTGACTACACTTGGACACAGGCAGGTGACATGCACATTGAATGGTAGTAGTTCTTTGTATAGCGCCTCGCTGTAGCTGATCAGCGCTGCTTTACTAGCCGCATATACACCTAGTTTTGCAAGATTCTCTACACCAGCTCGGGATGACAAGATGAAAATATAGCCTGCTCCGATCCTTTTCATATGATCGGCTAAGTGATTGGTAATTATCATCGTCGAGGTTATATTTATCGTCAGCATTGTACTTACTTGCGCTGCACTTAGTTTCGAGGTCCCTGCCAACAAAATCCCGGCGCTATTAACCAATATGTTGATGGGGGCTGAGTTAGTTAATAGCGAAGTTATGGCTTGGTCAACCGCTTCGGGGTATTGCATATCCACTGGTATCAGTTGGATTTGGCAATTGGGGTGTGTGGACAATATATCCCTCCTAGCTCGCTCAAGATTCCTAGAATTCTTCGCTAGTAATATTAAATCTGAGCCCTGTGCCGCAAAGCTTTTGGCAATTGCTAAGCCGATACCGCGGCTACCACCGGTTATTAAAGCACGTTGGTTCATCGTTCTACTGTCTCATTTAAAGAGTTTGCACAAATTTTCTTTTTAGTTTTGGGAATTCATGTAGAGCTCTGCATGTCCATGAAGCATGGAAACCGCTGGAAGCAAGCCTTGCATGAATCTATATACTATCTATGAGAGATTGGTATGTTTGTTGTTGGTCAACGTCTAATGAATGTTCAACTTTGGGGAAGGCCAGTTAATAGCTCTCTGGTTGCATTTGCAACGTCCTTTTTCCTCATCAAACTTTCACCAACTAAGAAACTATTAATTCCCACGTTTTTCAGGCGTAGGCAGTCACTATGGTTAAAGATTCCGCTTTCACCTACGAGCAGTTTACTGTCTGGGACCATATGAGCCAGATTTTCGCTCGTATTTAGGCTAACTTCAAAGGTATTCAGGTTCCGATTGTTGATGCCGAGCAGTGGTGACCTCATTCGCAACGCTCGTAACAATTCCTCTACGTTATGGACCTCGATCAACACATCCATACCAAGTTCTAACGCGATATCTTCAAGCTCGGCCGCTTGTTCATCGGTTAATACAGCCATGATTAGCAGGATGCAGTCACTTCCCCAGGCGCGAGACTCATAGATTTGGTAGGGATCAAACATGAAATCTTTGCGCAGCGTAGGTAGATTGCAAGCACTACGCGAATCGATAAGGTGCTGTGGCGCTCCACGAAAGCTCAGCATGTCGGTGAGCACGGATAGACAAGTAGCACCACCTTCTTCATAAGCCCTTGCTAAATTTGCCGGATTGAAGTTTTCTCTTATAAGCCCTTTTGATGGGCTGGCTTTCTTTATCTCACCTATCAACCCAAGTTGACTATGCTGATTTTGAGATTTAAGTGCATTGTAGAAACCACGAGCGGCAGGCTGTTCCATTGCCATCATCTTGATCTCATCAATATTAATTTCGGATTTAGCTACTGCAATTTCCTGAAGTTTGTAGGACTTGATTTTTCTGAGGATATCGCTCATTTATTTTCCTTATTCGTCAGAGGTTAGCGTAACCTAGAGCCCTAATTTATAAAATTAGCTGGATTAAAAAGAGAGTACACACTTCTATCTAGGTATTGAGTAACCACTGACGTGGAGTTCTAAAACTTTGCTCCCAAGGTTCAACTGCAGACTCAATGTTTTCAATTTTTAGTGAGCAGATTTTGCAGCTTATATGCCTCTATGGGTAGCAATCTTAGTTAGTTCTAATTTCTTCTCTGTACAGCTATTAATATGGATTTATCTAGATGCTTGACAATTATATCGAGATTACCTTCGATTGCGCATAAGACTGGTCTTAAATATGTGGCGGCAAGTCAATATTTTCATCGGACATTGAATGCGGTCAGGAAAGGTATTTTTCTATGACGCTGTTACGAGCATGTGAGTATAATACATAATAAGCCCAGTCTATCCGTACCTAATGTCTCGGTAGTACCTTTGCAATACAGTATGTGGGAATGGCAGTATGTGTAAAGTTAGAAAACTCGCCGCGCTCAACAAAGCGCAGGCGAGATTCTTTGATGCCTGCCAGTTAATAGACGCGCTTCTGTAGCTCCTAAGGTTGCACTATGTTACTCAAAACCGCTCATGTGTCGCCATGGATGATGAGGCGATTGAATTTGCTTGAGGTTTAGTTCGAAACTTTGATTCATTAACTTAACCATCCTTCGATTTAAATCCTCAGTTTTTGGTACAAACCATTATGAAATACTCATATTTCCTACTTCTATTTTTAGGTTTTGCTACCTCCTGCCTGTTTCGCGCTGTGGCTTATGGTGAGGAGACGGATAGCGTACGGCTCTTGAACCGTACGCCAGTGGTGAGTCCAAAAGTACATTTCAATACGCAAACTCAGTCTTGGCTTGATAGAAAATTAGAGGTTAGAGTGGCTATATGGGGCGAAGCGTGGCCACCTATGCATCTGGGACTTGATTCGGCTCACTTTGAGGGAGCTACGGCTGATGTTTTGGGGGCATTAGAGCAGACATTGGGGGTTCGCTTCAAAATTGTCCGCTATTTAGGTCGCGAGGACGCGATGCAGGCGCTAGTCGCTGGCGAAATCGAGATTCTTGCCTTCAATGATACAGGGCAACCGAGTGATTCGCGTGTTCGCCAGTCGGTTGCCTATTTGGTTAATCACCGTGTTGTCATCCGACGTACGAGCGATGCCTATAATACTGATCCGAAAATGGCCAATGAGCGGCTTGCCTATGTTGGCTCCTCCCTGCTGGAAAAACAGCTCATGCAGCGCTACCCGCTCGCTAAACTGATGAGGTATCGCAATCGCACGCAAGCACTCACTGCGGTGGTTTATGGCCAGGCGGATGCCATGTACACGAGCTCCACCACTGCAGCATATCTGATACCGCAAATGTTTCCTAACCTGCTTTATTTCGATCACATAAAGGATGTACCTGATGTTGGGAACATTAACTTCGCCGTCAGCGCCAAACAGCCCGAGCTGCTAGACGCAATTAATCAGTCGCTCTCAGCTATTTCCCTGTCCGAGATGCTAAGAATTGCTTCGCGCTGGGAGCTGAGCGAAGACTTCGTGATCCCCAGAAAACCTCTTCGGTTAAGTGCAGAACAGCAAACATGGGCGATGGCGAATCCGGAAATCAGAGTGATTGTGTCCGCCCTTGATGCGCCGCTGACCTTCTATGATAAACATGGCCAGCTGCACGGGTTGAGCGTTGACCTGCTTAAGCAGATTGAGCGCAGTACTGGCCTGAGGTTCGAGTTCATACGCGGCGATGGCGTTGGGGATATGATCGGAAGGGTTCAGAGAGAGCAGGCTGACCTAATCGTTGCACTAAGCGTCGTTGGTTCTGTGACTGGACCTTTGCATTATACACGTCCTTACCTGATGAGTCCGTTGGTGGTAGTGACCCGGCGAGAACAGGCCAATATTCACGGCCTCGATGATCTTCATGGCCGGCGTTTGGCTATTGTACGTGATACCCCTGGTTTTGCATGGTTGGGCAAGCATCATCCGAGTATCACCGCGGTAGCAGTCGAGAACACCTCGCAAGGACTGGAGATGCTGATAAGCGGGGAAGTCGATGGCAGTGTGCAGAGCCAGTTCGTTGCCGATTACTTCATCAAGCAGTATTTCCAGGCTGACCTGCATGTTGCTTCGGTGTTTGGGCCGAGGCCTGACAGGATCGTCATGGCTGCAGCCTCCGACAAGCAAATATTGAAGGACATCATCAACGAAGCTTTACTGGATATCCCACCCGAGCGCCTCAGACAGTTGACTGATCGCTGGTATAACCATGACGCACCTGCAATTGCTAGCTCATGGAGCACATACAAAAACGAGATCTACACAGTTATCGGTGGTGGTGCGCTGTTTGCGTTGATCTTCGTCCTTTGGAACTACTACTTAAGGAGGCAGGTTCGTCGCCGACAAAGGGCCGAAGAGGCTCTGAAGGATCAGTTGGAGTTCACTCGAACCTTAATTGATGGTTCACCAGTCGCGTTGTATGTACGTGACCAGCATGGACGCTTGATTCATTGCAATCAGGCGTATCTGGACTTTATGCAGGCGTCGCGGGAGGAGTTCGTCGGTAAGACATTGCTGGAAAACAGCTACGTCGCACCTTGGCTGGTCGCGCGCTATCACCAGATGTACTTGGAGGTAGTGAAAACGGGCAAGCCTGTTGTCGCGGATTTAGATGTAGATGTAAAAGGACAACCTTTCCATATTTATCATTGGATACTTCCGTTTCAGGATGGCATGGGCCGCTACCGAGGCGTGATTGGAGGATGGCTGGATATCACTGAGCGCGTGAAACTGCTGCAGCAATTGCAGCAGGCGAAAGAGCAAGCTGTTGAGGCCAGCCGATCCAAGTCGGTGTTTTTAACCACCATGAGCCATGAAATTCGCACACCTATAAGTGCTGTGGTGGGGCTGATTGAATTGTTGCGCCTGAGAACCGACGATCCCGAAAAAATGGCGCAGAACCTAGATGTGGCTTATCAGTCTGCACAGTCTCTTTTAGCGCTGATCGGCGATATTCTTGACTTATCTAAGATCGAGGCAAACGTCCTTGAGCCGTCTTTCAGAGCAACAGACTTGGAGGTGTTGATACAATCAGTTCATCGTCTGTTTGAGGCCAATGCGCGGAAAAAGAACCTCGAATACAAGCTGCTTATCGACGTTACCCATAGGGGAGTAATGATTGATAGCCTAATGCTTAATCAGATTATTTCCAACTTGCTCAGCAATGCTATCAAGTTCACAGAGCAGGGGATTGTACAGTTGGTACTACGTGAAGACATGAGCCGTATATGTGATGGATATGCTAGCTATGAGATCCAAGTCCAAGATAGCGGATCAGGCCTGAGCGATGCCGACCAAGAGGTGATATTCGAACCCTTCGTACAGGCCGGCGGTGTGCAGCAGCGTCGTGATGGTTCAGGCCTTGGATTGAACATCTGCCAAAGATTGGCCAAGTTACTAGGGGCAACGCTTTCGGTTGAAAGTGATCTAGGTAAGGGCTCGTGCTTCCTCCTGCGCTTCGAGGCTCCGCTTGTTCATGTGGACACCCAGCCACAATTGGTGCCATTGCAATCGGCATCTACCCACAGGTTGCGAATTTTGGTAGCTGAAGACCACGCTCCTAGTCGTCTGCTTTTGTGCCAGCAGCTTGAATACCTTGGTCATGAGGTTGTTCCTTGCGACGACGGCGAGTCAGCACTCAATGTTTGGGCCCATGCCTCTCTCTCATTCGACCTCACTATTGCCGACTGCAACATGCCTAACATGGATGGCTTCGAACTCAGTAGCCGTATCCGCGCGATTGAGGAGGAGAAGGCGGAAGGTTTTCATCCGATCTTCGGCCTGACGGCCAATGCTCAATCTTCTGCTGTTGAGAAAGGGCTGGCTGCTGGTATGACCAAATGTTTATTCAAGCCTGTCAGCATTGAGGAACTTTCGAGCTTAATTGGCGAAATATCCAGAAGCAGTGAGCTACAAGCAAAAGCCGCTGGCGCCAATAACGAACTGGAGAAGCTCCGCATTCTTAAACCGGAGGCATACGATGATCTGGTCGAGGAAATCTTGCGGACCTTACGGGAGGACTCGCTAAAGTTGGCCGAGATAGGTGAGGGAAACGATCTCAAGGCGCTTGCTCGGCTGGCTCACAAGATTAAAGGGGGGGCGCAGCTTGCCGGTGATGCGCAACTTGTCAAAGTGTGTCAGGTGCTAGAAGACGGTGCGGAAAAGGGAGATAAGAGATCTTTCGATAACATTAGTTTGGCGCTGCATCTCCTAGATGCGCTTCAGATGCGGCTGCTGGCGGAGAGTTGAAAAACCAATTAGCTCTATGCCGAGTTAATTGGTTTTTAAGACAAGTCTTATATCGACTATGTAAGCTTAATGGTTAAATCTATCCGATAAGGATGTGTCTTAAACGATGAGCGGTCTGCCGCTATAAGAGGTTCGCAACTCATACTGGAATTTTCTCAAACCAAGTAAGTTAAAAGGATAGCAGAATGACTAAGTCAAGCTTGTCACGGTTAGCTGTATGTTTTTCTCTTTATACGGGGGCGATTTCGGCTAATGTTGTCGGTGCTACTGTTGTTAGTGCTAGTGATGCGGATAATTACATTATTCGTCATTCGGTCAGCGCAAGTGTTCCTGTTTCTGCCGCTGTTGAAGTGCCCGTCTCTGCATCCATGGTGTATTTATCTGGTAAACTCCCACCAATCCAAGATCACGATCAACCACTCGATAGCCCTCTAGCTTATGGTGGTGACACCCAGAATCAAACGGTAGCCGTACTACGTGAGATAGAAAAAACCTTGGTGAACATTGGCCTTGAGCTTGGTGATGTGGTGAAGATGCAGGTATTTCTAGTGGGAGACCCTGCGTTGGATAATAAAATGGACCTAGAAGGCTTTGCTAATGGTTATGCTCAGTTCTTTGGCACTAAAGCGCAACCCCATTTACCTGCCCGTACAACATTACAAGTGGCGAGTTTGGCCAATAGAGGGATGCGTGTTGAAATAGATATTACGGCGGTACGAAAAAATCCTAGTGTTATCGTATCGGAAAAGCTTGAAACGACTCCTTCTGATTGTAGGTAGCCATTCACAATTCGACGTTAGGCATTCAAGAGCATATTTTATCTCTGCACTCTATATGTAGCGCTAAGAATTGTTAATTTTATTTTCGGAATTTTAGTATGAGCAACTCAATCTACCAGAAGATTACGTTTCATCACGTAGGAATCCCAATAACTGAAAGGCTTCCTGATAAAACTTATAATGCTGGCTTGAAAATGCATGCCACAGGATATTTTGAATCCCCCTATGCTATGGAGTGGATGGAGTTTGATAAGGACAGTCCGCTACCTGAAATCATAAGAACACAGCCTCATATTGGCTATGTAGTTGAAGACCTGCAAAAGGCAATCAAGGGCCGAAAGGTGATTCTCGAACCAACGAGCCCCTGCAATGGGGTTACAGTAGCGTTTGTTTTAGAAGGTCGTGATTTGGTAGAGTTTCTACAGTTTGATATGCCAGAAGAAGAAGTATGGCCACACCCGACTAAGTTCCTTCTTGAGTGTTTTTAACAGGTTTTGTTGCCGAATTCTAGTTAAGACTCCCACATTATTAAACCATATACTTAACCTGAGATCGGTTTAACAAGCCATAACTGCAATAGCCGTTAATGAGGTTCAGTAGTGGCTGTAGTGATGTGATGGACGCCACATCACTATAGCTAAACCCGCGACCACGCACGCCATGATGTTCATGGCAGTACCACGCTTTTACTGCAGCTTCATCCACCCAGAAAGTGAGCGAGCCACAGCTCACTAATGCTTGGTTACATTGCTTCCAATTAACGATTTTATGTATTGATTTACCCATGTAGCCGCCCTGAAGGTGAGTCAGGAGATCTGATGATGGGAACACCGATTATTTCACTGATTTGCTCAACAACGCCGCATAAACCCATAGCCAGTTAGCTAATTGTAAGAACATAATTAAGTTCACTCGAATTCATAACAAAGCCAGTGAAGAGTTGAAAAAACTCGTAGCCACAAGATTGCCCAGTTTATTGTCTTTTAAGACAAGTCTTATGTCGGCTGTGTGAACTTGATGGTTAAATCAATCCGATTAGGGTTTGACTTGAGTCTATGAGTAGTCCGCATCTGCGAGCGGAAAGCCATTCATACTGGGACAGCTTCTCAAATTTATCAAACCAAATAAGTTAAAAGGATAGCTGATTGATTCAATCGAACTAAAAATTTGAGCTTCATAGTGGAATAAGATTCAACCTTAAAACTCTTATATAAATACGGTTATTTAAATGACTGCATTATCTATTTTAACACTTAAAGGAAAGTTATGAGCAAGTCAATAATACCTAAGTTATCACCTATCTATTCATTGTTATTTTCTACCTGTATTATTGTTTCACCGAACGTTGCAGCTTCTATACTGGGAGATAAAGTACAGTATTTTGAAAAACAAGGTTGGAGTATTGGGGTTACAGTATTGGACACCGAGTCAAACGAGATGGAATCCGTACATGGGGATAAGCGTTTCCATTTCAACAGTACAATTAAAGCATTGGCTTGTGCGAATGTATTGGCCAAAGTGGACAAAGGACAGCTTAGACTCAGTGATTCCATCATATTAAAAAAGAGTGATATTATCGAATATTCTCCAGTTACAAAAAATTACGTTGGTAAAGAACTCACTCTCAATGATGCTTGCGAAGCTACATTAACATATAGTGATAATACTGCTGCGAACTACACTATATCTGCAGTCGGTGGACCAAGTGGGTTGACTAACTTTATGCGATCAATAGGTGATAATGTCTGGCGTTCAGATCGTTACGAACCGGAATTAACGAAGAATATAGAGTATGATATAAGGGATACGACGAGCGCTAATGCAATGGCTGAAAGTCTAAATAAACTTCTTTTGGGTAATATTCTATCAGCAGAATCAAAGTTAAAATTGAAGCAGTGGATGGAAGGAAATAAAGTAGCCGATGGTCTTCTAAGAGCATCATTACCTAATGGTTGGTCAATCGCGGATCGTTCTGGCGCCAGTGATTATGGTGTGCGAGGTATTATATCAATGGCTTGGTCAGAAGCACAAAGTCCCGTGATTGTTACAATATTCGTAAGAAAAAGTGGAACAACAATTGAAGAAAGAGATAAAATAATCTCAGAAATAGGAAAAGTTATTTATATTAAATATCAATAACTTGATTAGTTGAGAATTACCTTTTTTATTAGAGGAGTCTACTCCTTCTATAAAAAAGGTAACTATCACATTGCATACTAGCAATTAAATCATTAAACACTAAGCTGCTTTACTTAATTTAGTTGAGGACTGTGGAATCGATGAATAAATCGAGAAAACTAACAAAAAATTAAAAACAGGATACATTCTGGCTGCATTAATTTAAACAGAAACAAGGCGATAAAACCGAACACGATTAACAGAATTGATGAGATTAGAACCCGTATAGGTCGGAAAATCATGAATTAGCCATCCATAGCCGGAGAATCAAAATACCATTTATCAATATGACAATAGTATAGATTTCTATCAGTGCAAATTGGGCTGGTGCGTCGCAATTAATTTTATCAGTGTTCTGATCTAATCCCATCGGACACTTAATTTGAGACAGTATGGTCAACAAATTAAGAGGTCTATATGAGTCTGAAGAAATCACATAAGAGTTATCCGCAGGCATTTAAAGATGAAGCCGTCTTGATGGTGTTAGAGCAAGGCTATCGCGTTGCTGATGCAGCATAGACTTTTGGGGTTAGTACTAGCCCGCTTTACAACTAGAAAGAAAAACACGATGCCTTGCAGCAAGGCATCACCTTAGAAGAGTCTGAGCGTGATGAGTTGAAGCGATTACGTAGAAAAAACAAATGATTACGCATGGAGAAAGAAATACTAAAAAGGCAAGCGCCTTGCCGATATATCAAGCTCTTTATCAAAGTGCATGTCAGGTAGTGTCACCAATATATTCATACTTAAAAATTCCCTATAAACTAGATATGCACATATATTTGTTAAACGCGCATGCACATTTAACCAAATGTATAGTTTAAGCTTTTCTAAATAAAAACTATTGCTTAACAAGGGCTCTAACTGAGTCGTGATGTATAAACGACCACTAAGTCAGCGCACAGCAAAATGGCTCGGTTATATACGTGAATCAGACTAGGTAAGCCTGATTCACGGTAACGATTTTTGAAGCCCCTTATGGTCATTTGGTATCTATTTCAAATTATCAGACAACAAAGGGCGGATCTTCGAGCTGGGGCAGAAATGAATTAGGAACTTTGTATCTTACAAATACAAACCTCTTCCCATAATAATGGGAAGAGGTCTTACTGCCGATTCGGCAACTACTTGTCGCTGAAACCAAACCATGACATAGCAGCATACCTAGGAACAAGTACTTAGCTAAAACATATAACCATACATTGACATAAAATGTACCCATAGTCTGACAAATAGGAGCAACTCTAAAATAACTAAAGTGAGAAACTGTAATTTTACTACGAATGTCTATTAAACCTTAGCAAAATCACTTTTGGACAAAAGCGTGTTAGAACTTCAACTGTATCAGGTGAATTTCGGATAAGAATTTCTATGGCTTAATGCCTGCCTAAGGGGCTGGCAACGCATAACACTAAACTCAAACACAACAACCATAACAACAGCTGCTCATTGGGACTGGAAACGCCACACGTTGACTGTCCCTCTTGAGGCGTTTGCTAGGCATTTTCTCGGACTTTTGAAGACTCTTCCAAAATAAAAAGTTGATTCAATAGCATGAATTCTCTTAAATCTTCATGGATGTCGTCATCTGGTTCTTGATGAGCGCGCCGATTTCTGTAAGCCATAAAAACGCATGAAAAAAGCGTTGCACGCCCCTTAGCTTCACTTCCATCAAGATCATCCCAGTATAGTGATGCATCCTCCCCCTGAAATGCTTTGGAGAATAGCTTTGCACCTGTTTCCTGAGTTAAACCCGACTTGTCCTTGATCAAGCGCTCTAACAATCTATAACCTGCTAACAGCGCATTATCGGGATTTTTTTTAAATGAAAGAGCTATTTCATATAGCCGAGGATCTAATAATGAAAATGGGATTTCTGGAGGAAAATATTGTCTTACGCTGAATTCAGAATAGTGTCGCTCATAAATATAGTCATACCAACGCAGGGGTCTTATTGGGCGTTGCTCTGATAACCAATTTAAGTCTTTTTCAGTTAGCGCAGATTTATTTATTCTCTCGAGGAATTTATAAGAAACCAGATACTCATCAATTTCTTCTGTGAATTTTCTGAGTATTGATAGTACATAAGAAAAAGATCTCGGACCTTCACCAGAATAGCCTGATGTGAATCCAGACTTTATTGCAACAATTACATCGGTATCGACATTTAATATAAGTGCATGATGACAGTCGTAACCACTTCCTGAAGTTAAGATTTTCACTTCGTTTATCTGCCTACCGAAGTGTATCATTTCGACAACTGCATCTATACAGTGCTGCGAAATTCCTCCAAATCCTCGATAATCTATGCCTGCTAATCTCGCTATCATAATCCTTTATTCCTACTAAATGCCTAACGCTCGGCTTTGGGGTTGACTTGGAGCTGCGGAAAGACAGTCCCTGCCCAGAAGGGGCGACAATAGCCGTTTGTTATGTTGTTTATGCAAGATGCTGGTCCGCAAAGCCTTGAACAAACAACAACATCATTTCTACTTGAGACTCATCGTATTCGTTGTACTGACCATGAGCTGCTTTATTCCGTATGTGCGCCCAACTTGTGATCTGCTTTTGTGTCAGCTTTGAGTAAACTTCATTTTTTGCCAACTCAGCATTTAACGGCTCAATTGTTAATGGAGAGCCGTTCGGCTTGGTAATAGCAATATTATTTTTCTTACATAACTCTCTAAGGCCATCTTCAAGAACAGCACCGATTGTAACTGCCGCTGCATCTTTATAGCCTTCAGATAATAAGTGCTCACCAATTTCTAAAAAGTTTGCAAAAATTTCAGCCTGTAGCAAGCCCTTAATGCTGCTAATGAGATCATTTTCAATATCATGCTTAACGGTTAAGGCTATTCCTTGGACTTGAGAAATATGGCCATACCAATTGCTATGAATTGTATAAAAATTCTTAGTCGAGATTGCACGATCAAAATTCACATAATGCTGGCTATTTTCGCCGTATAGCTTTCTTAAAAGTTGGCCGATTCTGGTTACCCATGAAGAAACCTCTGCCAAGTCACTGCCCTCTAAGCTACTATCAGCCCTAGATGCTTTCTGAAGAATTGTATCTCCAATCTCAATTAGCGCATTAATTTCGTTTTTTACAGTTTTACTTAATTCCATAATCCATTATCTCGATTTTAATGATGTCGCCTGAGAACAACATAACGCCGTCCCTCTGCAGCGCATTGTTATGTTTTTTGGTAGAGAAGGTGGAACTCCCTGCTACCAGTGCCATCGTAAACGTAAATATGACTAAAGATTGGTAAGGACTTACTTTCGACTAGGTTTTTAACATTCATTTTTTCTTCTTTCGAAACTGCGCCAGCACTATTAAAAGGCGTGAAGATTCCGACAAGGAGAATTCCTGGACCATGAGCTGAAGCAACTTTTTGCATTGATTTTTTATCATATTTATTTTCGATCACTGCCAACAACGATGCTCTAAAAGTATCATCTGGTTCCAAGATGAGACGACCACTATCAGATATATGCTCTACATCATCAGCGGCACCGGATGTTAGACCTTTAGCATGGGCGATATCCAAAAATGCATCGGTAATTTCAATCCAGGATTGCTTACCATCAATTTCAACGATTGCTTCAGGAGGCTCTGGTTTGGATATGACTTCCAATACTGAGCCCAATGACTTCAGATAAGATGTGAACCCTCGTAGAACGGCATCCTCGTGAACATTTTTTAGATTTCTTCGACTAACCACTACCACTCCTGATATTGATACTAAACATAACGCCCGCAGCACGGGAAAGTTGAAGCGCAGCGGAAACTTTGTCCCTATGACTGCGCTTGTTAGCCATTGAATGCACTTAGGCCAATAGGTGCAAACCTGCCACGCTGCTGACTCCGATAGCCCATACAGTTTCAAACGTAGAGCTTAAAAAAATACGAGTTCGAGCAGTTAATGTTTGTACCATAGACACCTCCTTATCACTGTTGTCGTTGGCCAAAGGAACCATACGGATACTAACGTCTTAGTATTTATGCGCTGTGCTGTTTGCAGGGCATAAATCGCTTGTTGGACTTGGCCGCTGCCACATCCGTGTAAATGGGTATGAATAATGCTATAGGAATTTGCTTTTTTGCGGTAGCGGTTTTTTATACAGTTTGATGGGTAATCACTTGATATCGTTTTAGCTTTCTCATTCTTTTACGCTCACTTTCGACTGATTATTGACCTTGGTTGACCGCATTTGGGCCCCGCATTCAGGCTGACACTCACACCCTATCCCCTCATCGGCTTAACCCAATAAGGCAGGCTGCTTTTCGCTGTCGGTTACGCTACGTCTTGAGGGAGTGGTTATCCTGACAGGCATATTGGCTGACTTTGGTTGTTAATCATCACTAATCCCTGCTGTCTTATCAGCCCAATAAACTGTAAATGACCTAACTGGCATTGCGGACATGACCACAAACAGTCCTCCTTAACTAAAGGACTCACCAATACCACCTGCGGCTTACGTAATTGCGGCTGGATAAGCGCGAGCTTTTTACGGCGGCAAGCGTTGGCGAGAAAACCAAAGTGTCTCACTCGCATCAGCCCTTTGGGCAACACATGCAATAAGTAACGGCGGATAAACTCATCACAGCTTAGCCGCATTTGCTTATGCTGCTGACCGTCACGATAGTCCTTGTAGTAAAAGCTGACATGCTCTGCGGTGACGTCGGCAATTCTTGATTCATGCAGCATGCCTTTACGGGTATAACGCCCGAGGTATTCCACCACGGTTTCGGCGCGGCTCAGACACGCTTTGCTGTAAACACACCACGGTTTTGCCATTAAGGTGTCAGCCGCAGGGATAGCCAGCTCATGTTGTCGAAGCACCCGTAATAACTTGGCCCGATACACGGTGGACAAGGCTTTCACCGGAAACAGATAATCCGTTTTCACGCTATGCCAATCTCCCGCTGACGTCAGCACCCCACCCGGGATTAAGCAATGCAAGTGAATATGCTGACTCAAGGTTTGCCCCCACGTGTGCAGCACCATAGTGCAACCCAATTGACCCTGAAGGTGTTTCCGTTTCATGCCAAACTGCGCAAGCGTCTGCCACACCGACTCAAACAGGGCGCTGTATAGCGGCTTGGCAGCGTAGTGCGCCAAGATGTTCAACTCGTGGGGTAAGGTAAAGACCAAATGGAAATAGCGGCAAGGCAAGACTTGCGCCTGTTGCGCAGCAATCCATGCTTGTGTCTGCCTTCCCTGACAACGAGGGCAATGCCGGTCACCACAGGAACAAAACACCTGCTGCTCATACTGGCAAGTATCACAACGCCAGTGCTGTATGCCTAAGGTTTGCGTGCGACACTGCTGAATATGCTGGCAGACTAAGGCTTGCTGTTCGGTCAGTTTATGCTGCTGTTGGTAGTGGGCTAAGTGCTGATGAAGGATATCGCTTAAATGGTAGGTGGTTGCCATTGCATCCCCCCAAGACTTGCTAGCAAGTCACACCCTTGATGACCCAATTCCGGCGACCAATGCAAGTAGCGCTCGGTGGACTTAATACTGTGATGACCAAGTTGGGCCTGTAATTGATGAAGGGGCATACCCGCTTGTAATTGATGGGTCGCATAAGCATGCCTTAGGCTGTGTGGGCTGCATGGCTTAGTGATACTCGCTAAGCGGGCCGCCTTCGCTAACGCTTTACGAAAGGTCGACTCATGCAGCGGATAAACCACATCATGATAGGTCGAGGCAAACAACCATTCGACGGGATGATACGCTTGCCAATACTGACGCAACAGGGTGAGTAAAGTCGGTGAGAGTATCACCCAGCGGTCGCAGGCCCCCTTGCCTTGACACACTTTGAGCAACTGCCGCTGCCCATCGATATCAGCAACCTTAATATGGGTTAACTCACTGACACGCAAACCACAACCATAACACAGCGCCAACATGGCGCGTTGTTTCAGGCTTTGACAGTGGTACAGCAGTGCCGCGATATCTTGGCAACTCAGCAATTGCGGCAGTTTGTGCGGACGTTTAGGTAAACTTAGCTGAATCGTAAAGTCACGTTTTAGGACATGTTCATAGAAAAAATGAATGCCATTAAGCTGTAACTTTAAGGTAGCTCTGGAATGATGCCGCTCAAGATTCAAATAACGAAAATAAGCCGTAAGCTGCTCATCCGTAATGTTATCGAGCGGTTGGTTGGCATACTGCTGCAGTTGGGTGATGGCATACAAATAAGCGTTACGCGTACGGGCCGAGTAACCACGTAAACGAATCTCATCATGGAATTGTTGCAGAAGTGATGACATGGTAGACCTCCTAGGTGAGGGGTTATCCCTAGGAGTAAGTGTGGAGCAGTGGTTCGCTTTAGGCTCCGCGCAGCGGCTTAGTTCAACAGTTTATTAGTGCGCATCTGCGTTTATCATGTTAGACCAGTGAAAACACGCACAGTTAATTGGTTGTATTGTAAAGAACTTATCAGCTTTTTATTAAATACACCATCTGTGAAAATGCGCATGCGCGTTTTCCAAACCTATTATCTAGCTAATGAGTAATATAAATTATTAATTTTAAAGCTATTTATTTTGAAAGTAATGAGAAAGTGTGCACGAATATGGACTAAAAATTCGTCTAAATGCTTGCGAATATGGTACTACGTATACCCATGCAATATTAGTCGCTTTACGGTAGGGCCAAACATTGAGTAAATAGATAAGAATTTGTAGGGCAACTCGTTTGTAAGTTTGCTGTTCATCAGCCGAGTGCTATCAAGCTTTGGGGCAGAAATGAGTCAGAAACGATGAATCTTACAGATAAAACCCTCCTCCCATAACAATGGGAGGAGGTTTAACTACCTTTTCGGCAGGCATCTCAAAGTCGACTTTAAAATCACGATTTTCGCGATTTTCAGCTGCCTATTCGGCAGGTCACATCGAGGGTTTTGTATAACTTTATTTGTAATAATTTTCAACTGCCTATTCGGCGGGTCACTATACACTTATAAAATAAACCTATATAAAATCAATTACTAGAGCCAAAACTCAGAAAATAACCATATAATTTCTCTAACAGATAATTGGCTTTAAAATTAAAATGTTACTGCAACAACAAAACCAAAAGGTCAGATTTTATCTACAAGACGAGATAGCTCCGGTACTGTTCCATTTTGTTGTTGATTGCTGGCAAATCCATAGCTACTAAATAATGGTTCAGTTTGCTTCTTTGCTACCATTTTCTGAATATGAAGAAGGTAATCTTGCTTATTACTACCGCTGCTCATTGCTATACGATGGAAAATGTTAAACTCTCTTGGCTGAGTATTTTTTATAGGATTAAACGTCTCACCTCGAGCTAACGCTCGTTTTTCCAAACGTTTTAAGCGTCTGCGGGCCTCGCCAACAAAAATCTTTGCAATTGCCTGATTACGTTTGAACATCACTTCAGCACAATCATCAGGTACAACGTCAACGTTACCAAGACTAAAAAAGCCACATTCTTTCATATCTTGAAAATAGGATTGCTGCTTCAGCTCACTCAATACAATTTCATCAGAATGAACAAAAGCAATGACATTACCGATAGAAGCGTTTGACCAAGCAGGAAATGTCACCCCAAGACCTTTAATTTCATGTTTACAGATGTATCCATGCATTACTGAGATACAACGCCCCATTAGCAAGGCCAAGTTTGCTTCTTGTGGTAAGAAACGCACCATAAAATAGTAGCGCTGCATATTATGCCTTCTTCGTTTCGGCTTTCTTCTGGAACATGCCACCCTTTATCAGGACAGCAAAAAGATAGAAAATATTAGGATGAATTGAATGCCCTGACTCTGCGGCCTGTTGCTTGAGTTCAGCTAAATACAGCTCTGTATTTACAAATAAGGTATAAAAACTCAGTGCAGATTCAGGTGAACGCCGTGCAATACCCAGCTCTTTGTCTGCACCGTACTCATGTACTCGTAATCGTTTAACATCGTCCTGATCCCACCAATTATCAATTGATTGAATCGCCGCACCTATCTTGACCGAATTAAAGCTCACCGCATAACGACCATCAGCACATTTAACCTTAGTAAACTGTTTTGAAGTTTCACCTTCTGCGAACTTTTCACCAAAGGTTTGGCTTGGGTAGATCTCTTGGCAAAAGACAGTCTCAATTTTTGCTGTAATATCGGCGTTCCAAAATACATTCGGATCAGTCAAAGCTAAGTGCATCTCTTTACTTAATTCATCAAGAACAGTCCGGGCTTCATCAGACCAAATATTCCAAGCTAACTGCCTCGTATTACTGATTTGATAATACTTTCCCGCACTGGTTTTAATATCTATTTGAGTGTTACCAGAGTTTTGATTACGCCAGAGCCAAGTTCCTAACAGCAGATTTTTACAAAAACGGCTCGCCAGCTCTTGGTAACCTTCGCACTCCTTAAATGCTGCAGACAACTTTTCAAGCAAAGTTGAAACTTCAGGATCGCTGCAGCCAGATGGTTTGAGTGAGTTAGCTTGTACTCTTAGCGAGAAACGGCAATAGATGTGCCCTACATTTGGCGGAACATAACATTCTTCAATCGTTAGAGGATTACAGTGTGTAAGGTCCTGGGGTGCTAAGTTTTTCGATTTAAATTGAGGAGTAAATGCTTCAGTGAATCCAGCTTTTTGACCACGTATACGAGTGATTTCAGCTTCAAGAGGAACAAAATCAGAATCGGCCGTTTTATAGAAAAATACCGCCTTACTTGGGTAGAGGGATCGGTCATACTTTAAAACATTGCATAGCTCCATACACCTTCCTTAAATCCGTTTCATCAGCATTGAATGCTCTTTTGCTTCTAACATCCAAAACGCTCTCTTAAAATAGTTTATTTGCCCCTGTAACCTTATCTCAATTGCCGATGCACACTCAACTACGCCAAGCGCTGGTTCAGCATAGCAATGTAAAGGCTCTAGGCTACCAACTCGGCTAACGGGTTCAGTTAATGGTAAATAGCCAACCATAGTGGGACACAGCGATGAATTTTTATCCAACAAAAACAGAAGATCACTAATATTATCTATTGAATATCTCGTCGGCATAATCCATTTTCCTGACATAGGCAGTCTTTTCAATGTTGAGAAAAGTTCAGCTTCGGATTGATAAAGCTGGCACCACGCACCAACAGCATCTAACTCGGGAGGATGCATTACTCCACCGGCAAAGTTCGCCGGAAAACTTGCTTTCAACATTTCAGTTCGATTATCTAAGATAACTAAATCGTCTTCATAACCATCAATATGAATGACAAGATCAAACACTAAATCACAATGTCTATTATCAATTATTCCAGCTCGTCTAAATTGATTCTCTTTCGATCCTTGCATGCCGTACTCAGGCAGTTTTTTGCCCGAGACAGATGAGTACTGACGAATAAACCACGAAAATGAGGTTAATCTAAGCTGAGTACCCAAGCCTTCGTTTAATCGCCGCTGGTAGTTATGCATCATTCCCCAAACAGCTGTGAGAGAAGGAATGCCAACACAATACGGATTAGATAAAGCTTGGGCATCAAACACTCGAATACCTTTCAAATGTAAATATCGCTGGAAATGCTCACCTTCAGCATCATTTTGTAGCAAAGGTTCTTTATAAGCCCAATGAGTTAACAACCATTTCAAGCTATTTCGAAGAAGGGGCATCAGTCTCTGATGAAAGGCATACTGACTTATCATTGCTGAATGCGACATCACCGAATTCAATCTGCCGAACAGAGGCAGCAGCAATTCAGGTAATAGCTCATTCTCAAAGGTTAAAAACTGATACTCTAATGAGCCATTAATAGGCTCAAGCTCGCTAAGAAGAATCGGCCCCTCTTTAACCTCTAATCGCCATTCCAACATTGGCGCAAGCCACTCAGATAACATCGCTCTTATCTGTCTAAGATTGGCGACTTTTTGTTGCCTGCGTTGCTTTAACGCCAATGCTGATTCATTCGATAACAGCTCATCCAATACCCTCACAAATCGAGGCTGTGACAATACATTTTGATTCAATACATCCTGACCAGATAAAACCCTAGCCAGTAAATTGTTGCCTAATCCGTGAGTTTTTTTATTAATACGAGGCGGATAATTCAGGGCTTTAGCATTACCGCCAAGAGATGCGACTAGCTCACTGACTGCCGCAGGACGAATAAACTCAAGACTGGTATATCGGCCCTGTTTTTTGATTGCTGCTTGCTGGAGTTCAGACTGAAGTGCATGGCTTACAACGGGGGTAATCGCTATATATCCATCACGGAATGGCATTCGAACCTGTACGGAGTATTTATCGACTTTATCTGGGCTTAACTGCGCAGGTAAAAAATGCTTCACCCTGCCGCAAATATTCATAAACTGTTTAACAGGCATGCCAAGTTCTTGAAAAGCCTCTTTCCAGTGTTTTGGTGCTTCACACATTAATGTTGCAAGGCAAGTTACTTTACCTTGCCAAATAAACTGGCGGCCAAACAGCTTGGCAAAATTGACTTTCGCACTGTCATGAGACCACCCTAAAGTACGCAGGCAATTAGCGCTACTCAACATATTGGGATGTAATTGAGGACTGAAGGCAACGAGCCTTTGTTTACTGACCCGAATATCTGGGTACTTGAGATTATGGGTATGCAGCCATTGTACTTCGTCAATGCAAATATCAATATGGGTTTGGTTGTTAACAGTTGTTCTAGCTAAGCTTTTATCTAGTAAGTCATCCACCAACTTTTTCGGATAGGTAAGATTAAGCAAAATAATTAGGGCAGAGCTTTCCTCGCCAGTCACATCTAACGGTTCTGTATAAGCAGCAAATGCACGCCTCAACGCTGCCGAACGTGCTTGAACATCTTCAATATCTAGCAGTTCTCGCAAATGTAAATTCTTTACCATGCCGATAAGTACATCCCCTGTCTATCACTGCCGAAGCTGCTTTTATACTCAATCACTTGTCTTAAATAAAAAACACCAATATGTGGATCAATCCTCTGCTTCATTTTTGCCTAAACGCCGACGTTAATATCCCATCTTGATGAAGCCGATAAACTTGCTCTTGGGTTGTTGACAGGAAAACCGCCGTTTCTGCAACTGTCACTAGAGTATCAGCCACGTTAGGCTTTTTCGATTTATGGTGTAGCTCAACTAATCTTTGCAAATAACACATTAAAGCAACATAGATAAAATGTGGATCTTTATCCTCTGGATACAAACAGCGGGAATGCAGAATTAACTCACCATAAATAAATCGAAATGCAGTGTGGTTAAATAACTTTATCAGCCTTAATTCAGCGCCTTGCGTCAGTTTATCCAGTTCTTGATAAAAGTTGTCAGGCCAGTTATCAAAATACTCAATTGCATCGCTAAAAGAATTGTCATTACTTCCACCATGACGCTTTTGGTACCAAAGTAGAGCCGCAAGTCGGTGAGTCGCAGATGTTTCATTAATAAGTGAATTTGTAGAGGTAACATCACCACCAATAAGGCTCCTCGCTAACATGAGATCAGGCTGTTTAGCGCGAACAATTTCCGCTTTTGAAAGCTCAAATCCACATGAACAATAGCCAATTGATTCATTCTCAATATAGTTGAGCGGTGCTTTGCATTCGGGGCAATGATGAATCAATTCGCACTCATGCTTGGTACAGGCAGTGTATGGCTTTAAATGCCAAACTTGCCGAATATAAGGCTCATCCTTTAAGCATTGAGGGCAAACGGGCACACTCTCAACATTATCCTCATTTGCATAACGGATAAAACTTAAAGGGATATCGATACCATTACGATGCACGGCAGCGTTAGACCCCATAAAGACTCTGTTCGATCTAAATAGGGCTATTTTCTCCAGTTCATGAGGAGGTAAACCAAGAAGGGATTCAAGCAAACCCAACGCCCTCATCCTAAAGTGGCTATTGTGCTTAGCATGATAAATATTGAGGCGTTTTAGCTCGATAGGAAAAGCACCATGGGCTTCAAAATCAAGCTCATGCAGCTCTTCTCGTATCGCCAGGCTGAGTTGCTGGTAAGAGTCAAAAAAGTTCTCAGCCACTACTCGCAGCAAGTAGCTTTCAAGCGACTCATCATTAAACGCACGAGATTTAGGTGAAAATAGAAAAGCCATACCACACCAAAACTAAGGAAGTCTTAGCTTAACTTATAAGCCTTTATCTAAAATTACAAGAAACAAATATGTTACATCGATAGCTTTGGCCGTATCGCTCTCATCAAAATTACAATTGGTGTGCAATAAACGCTTCAAACATACTTAAGTATTATGAAATAGTTACAATAAATCATTTGAAAACTTGACCAAAAACCATCACTTACTGCAAATTAGTTGGTAAGATGAGTTCGAAATTTTACCAAATCAAACAAAGCTATAGCTTTAAACGAGTTCGTTTGGTGGCAACACAAGGAGTTCACTTGCTTTCCAATATTCCTGCAACTCAAGATTGGCTGTCTCAGTTTTTGCCACAAGACCGGCCTGTTGCTTGCAATTTACTTGATGAATTAGTTTATATTCCTACAGATCGTGTGATTAGTGACCTTAAGTTGGTTGTAGAATCAATCTTAAAGCAGTATGAAAGTGCTGCAATTTATCCAATTAGGGAATTATTTTCAGAAGATGAAAGCTATTTTTCACTAACTGATGCTATAGAGCCTCCTACGATGCAACACGGGCAAGCTGTTCAAGGTAGCGAGGCATTCGTTTCAAATTTAATTACTAGATTAAGTAGGTCTTTGCAGGCAAAGGTAATCCTAGAAAAAGTATCCACTGAAAATGGCGAAATGAAAGCTTCTCCATCAATAACCACGATCAAAAATAAGAAAATCAAGACTCTCATTCTGATTGATGACTTAATTGGTTCAGGTCACAGAACTCGTGATTTCCTCGAAGCAGTATACAGACATCCCTCCATTAGAAGTTGGGTGTCAGGTAAGTATCTAAAAATTATTGTTGTGGCGTTTATGGCGACGAATCAAGGTAAAAAATGTGTTGAAAAGTGGTGCAAAAATGAAATGAAAGCCAAGTTGCTTGTTATTAACGAGTGCCCCACATTTCATAACTTACCTAATACTGAAGCGATTTTTGATTTATGTATTAGATATGCAAATAATAGAGAAGGAATTCCGTTAGGGTATGATAACACGGCTGTAAGAGTCATCTTTGGGCACTCTGCACCTAACAATATTCCTGCGATTTTGCATCGAAAAGTGGACAACTACAAAGCGAAATCTACGACTTTACGTGGTAGGCTTTCTAGCTGGACCCCTCTATTCCCTAGTAGAGATGTACCAGAACAACTAAAAGCTCAGATAATGACAAAGAAGAAAACGCTTACCATAAAAGCTTCTATTCGATTATTGCTGAATAAATTGGAACAAGCCACTTCTCTTGGCAAAGATAAATTATTTCAAACTCTCGAGTGGCCTGTTGCTGATTGGGAGCATTACGTGGCGTTGTGTTTAAAGCTCAACATGATCACCGAGAATGGTGACCAACTGAAAATTACAGAGCAAGGTAGGGTTGAGTTGGAAGTGCTTAACCGAATGAAATATACAATTGAATTTAATAACAAAAACTATTACCCTAGCTTAATTGAGTAGGGTCGTACGTGTCCCAATGCTAGTGTTAACCAATCGGTTTACGATTGGTGCATCTTTTTAGGTGTTCAGGCTTCAACTTAACTGTTGGCGGAGAGCATGTTTTTGCTTAACCAAATATGCTCTCTGGTATTGGTGTTACTTACCAATGCTATGGAAAATGTGAAACTTAAGTTTTTGGGGCGGCTCCAACTAATCGGTCGATGTCTCGGTCATAGTCGGAGCCGCCACAGCAAAACCTAAGCATCAAAGGTAGCTTTGTGACAATTGGCCCTGCTCATACTTATATACAAGAAGGCATTCGTAATGGTTATTCCGAAGCACAGCTTTCTGATCTTTTAAAGCTTTCCTCTCTTCAAAAAGAGAAAGGTATTTCATATCTCCATAGCTTGAATCACATTAGCCATATGACAGGTGCTCATTATCTTTTTTTGAGGGCTGTTGTCGACAGAACTTCTTCCCCGTATAAGCAATTTTCTATCCCTAAAAAGAATGGGGGCACACGAAATGTATCTGCACCTGATGAACAACTTAAAATTGTACAGAGATGGATTTGTTCCAATATTTTGTCGGAAGTACCCCCCCATTGGAGATGCTTTTCATTCCATAGAAAAGCTTCCATTATAAAATGTGCGAGAGAACATAGCGGAGCTAAATGGCTCGTGAAAATTGATATTGAGAATTTTTTTGATTCGATTAAAGAAACTCAGATATACAGTGTATTTAAGTCGATGGGGTACAATTCGTTAGTTTCTTTTGAATTAGCCAGACTCAGTACAGCGCTGCCAGAAAGCCCTGCCGATGAAACAAATCACGAGTTTAGCCGAGCAAGTATTGAGTCTCTGCCATATAAACGACAGCAAGGCCTTCTTGGAGGTCGCTTGCCACAAGGCGCTCCGACCAGTCCAATGTTATCGAACCTAGTTTTTGAGAAATTAGATAATATTTTTCAGCGTCTTGCCGAGAAAAAATCATTTGTTTATACACGCTATGCTGACGATTTGTGTTTCTCGTCTTGTAAAACCTCTTTAAAAAGAAATGACTGCCTACAAATTATCAAAATAGTCTCAAGAGTTTTACGTGCCAATAGTTATCAAATTAACCAGAAAAAAATAAAGATAATCCCTCCAGGTACCACCAAATCTGTTTTAGGACTCAATGTTGATTGGAATTCTCCGAAGCTGTCAAAGCAGTATAAAAAACGTTGCCAATTCCATGTCCGAGGCATCGCAGAATTTGGGCTAGCTGAACATGCCAAATATCGTCGGTTTGAATCTGTTTTTGGTATGATTAATCATGTTTATGGATTGATTAATTACTGCAAAGACGTCGAGCCTAGCTTCGGGGCTAATCTGGAAACACTCTTTACGAATGCTCTTGAAAAAGAGGGCGTTAGATAGTCAGAGCCTCTTATGCGCTTCCTATTGAGTAAAATACCAACCACGACATGTCTAAATCGTGCAATATATTCTCGCTAAAACTTGACCGAAAACCATAACTTACTGCAAATTAGTTGGTAAGATGAGCACCATTATTTTTAAGTACTGCTTCTAAGTACTGCAAGCCCTAATCGAGCGCTTATCAACCAGTTTTCAGTCTCTCTTTAAAAGCTCAAGGGCAAACCATATTTCACTAGCTCAAAGCCAAATCTTGCTGCTAGTACCATATTGCAATAGGTATAAATTACATATGTTTGAACAAACATTTAAAAACATCGATGACATTTTTCATAAAGACGCAGGTTGTTCTAGCGAGCTCGATTACACCGAGCAATCATCATGGATGTTGTTTCTTAAATACCTTGATGACTTAGAGTATGCAAAATCACTTGAAGCACAGCTAATGGGTCAGGAGTATCAATACATCATCGATGAAGACCATCGCTGGAGTAAATGGGCTGCGCCAAAAGACGCTGACGGCAATTTTGACCACAACAATGCCCTAACCGGTGATGACCTAATGGATTACGTCGACGGTGAGCTATTCCCTTATCTAAAAGGCTTTAAACAACGCGCAGAAAGCCCTAACACTATTGAATATAAAATTGGTGAAATTTTTGGCGAGATTAAAAACAAAATTCAGAGCGGTTACTCATTACGTGATGCTTTAGAAAAGGTCGACCAATTAAGTTTCCGCTCGCAAGATGCCACTCACGAGCTGTCTCACCTATATGAAACCAAAATTAAAAATATGGGTAATGCTGGCCGAAATGGCGGCGAATACTACACCCCAAGGCCACTTATTCGCGCCATGATCGACGTAGTAAAGCCACAAATTGGTGAAACAATTTACGATGGCGCAGCAGGTTCGGCAGGTTTTTTATGTGAAGCGTTTGATTATTTGCGCCAAGGCGGCCGCGAGAAAAAGCAACTTTCAACCAGTGACTTAAAAATACTGCAAGAAAGCACCTTCTACGCCAAAGAGAAAAAGTCACTGGCCTATGTTATTGCCATCATGAACATGATTTTGCATGGCATTGAAGCACCCAACGTACTGCACACCAATACCTTGGGCGAAAACTTGGCAGACATACAACCAAGCAACCAGCACGATATTATCTTAGCTAACCCACCTTTTGGCGGTAAAGAGCGTCCAGAAGTACAGCAAAACTTCCCGATTAAAACCGGTGAAACGGCCTTCCTGTTTTTACAGCACTTTATTAAAACCCTAAAGCCAGGTGGTCGCGCCGCCATTGTTATCAAAAATACGTTTTTAAGCAACACAGACAATGCCGCCATCGCTCTACGTAAAGAACTATTAGAAAACTGCAACTTACACACAGTGCTTGACTGCCCAGCTAAAACATTTTTAGGTGCAGGGGTTAAAACCGTCGTGTTGTTTTTTACCAAAGGCGAGCCGACTCAAAGCACTTGGTTCTACCAACTCGAACCAGGTCGCAGCTTAGGAAAAACTAACCCACTTAACGACAATGACTTGAAAGAATTTGTCGAGCTGCAAGCTGCATTTAAAGACTCGGATAAATCTTGGTCATTAGATGTATCTAAACTCGATCTAACAACCTGGGACTTATCTCTAAAAAATCCTAATACTGAAGTAGAAGTTACATTACGAACACCCAAAAACATTATTGAAGACATCATTACATTGGACAACGAAAGTAAAACTATTTTGGCTAAAATTCAGGAGTTGTTGAGATGAGTTGGCCAATAATTAAACTCGGTAATATTTGTCGCATTGAATTAGGCAAAACACCATCTAGAGCAAATAAAAAGTATTGGGATGAATCCAAAACTAGTGACAATACTTGGCTCTCAATAGCTGATATGCCTTTATCTACTAAACCCGTAATATCTAATAGTAAAGAATATATCTCTAACGAAGGGGCCAAGCTTTGCAAGATTGTGCCTAAAGATACGCTTATTGTGAGCTTTAAACTTTCATTAGGGCGTCTCGCATTTACTGGACGTAATCTATATACAAATGAAGCAATAGCAGCACTTTATATTAATGATGAAAATACAGTCTTAAAAGATTATCTTTATTGGTATTTAACATTTTTTGATTGGGATGTTGCTGCTGGTAGCGATATTAAAGTAAAAGGTAAAACGCTTAACAAAGCCAAATTAAAAGAAATAGATATTCCACTCCCTTCGATCCTAGAACAAAAGTATATTGTTACGATTCTCGACCAAGCCTTTGTTGAAATTGAACAAGTTCGAGATAAGACAGAACTAAACCTTAAAAATTCCCGCGAACTGTTTGAAAGCTATTTACATCAAATATTTAGCACAAATGGAGATGGATGGATAGAAACCACATTAGGTCAGGAAATAGATCTATTAACTGGCTTTGCATTCAAAAGTAAAGAATATGTCACCCATTCTAACTCTATCCCCTTGATACGGGGAGACAATGTGGTTCAGGGCGCATTACGGTGGGCAGGTGTAAAGCTATGGCCTAAAGAAAGTATTTCTGAGTATGAAAAATATCTTCTTCAAGAGAACGATATAGTTTTAGCCATGGATCGCACATGGGTAAAAGCAGGAATGAAATTTTCAAAAATTACAGCCACAGACCTACCGGCATTATTAGTACAACGAGTAGCAAGAATTCGCAGTCTAAATAATGTGGATTCGAATTATCTATATCATGTGATTGGTAGCAAACAATTTGAGGACTATGTTTTATCAATTCAAACAGGTCTTGGTGTACCTCATATAAGCGGTAAACAGATTCAAGCATTCAAATTCAGCAAGCCAAATCTAGAATGTCAAAAAGTTATTGTAAAAACAATGGATTATCTTTCAATAGAAATTGAACAACTAACAGGTATTTATCAATCGAAACTATTAGCATTAAGCGAACTCAAAAAATCAATCCTGCAAAAAGCCTTTGCAGGCGAACTAAAGTAAGTGGTTAGTAATGGAAATGAGCCAATAAGGATGTATAGCTATGCCGATGAATGAAGCCGATACCAGAGCCAACTTAATTGACCCCAAGCTCGTTAAAGCTGGCTGGGGTGAAGTTGTTGCGAGCTTCATTCGCCGTGAGGTAAGCATTACTCAAGGGCGCATTATTGGTGGTGGCAAACGCGCAGCAAGTTTAAGTAGCGACTATGTGTTGGAATACCGTGGCCGTAAACTGGCAGCCATTGAGGCGAAAAAAGAACAGTTAAGCTATACCGAAGGCGTGCGCCAAGCAAAAGACTATGCCGAGCGATTACAATGCCGCATTGCTTATGCCACCAATGGCCGTGAGATATATCAAATCGATATGGCCAGCGGTGTAGAAGAACTAGTAGAGCGTTTTTTAAGCCCTGATGAGCTGTGGGCACTGGCCTTCGATCCTGCCTTTAGTACCGATGCTAACGCAACCGAGCCAAACTACACTCCCATTTGGCGCGAACGTTTTGCGCAAATTCCTTTTGAGTGTAAAGGTGATTGGCAGCCACGCTATTATCAAGAAAACGCCATCAATAATGCCTTGGAAGCCATTGCCCAAGGTAAATCTAAGGTATTGTTAACCTTAGCTACCGGTACAGGTAAAACTTGTATTGCCTTTCAAATTGCATGGAAGCTATTTCAAAGTCGTTGGAGCTTACCAGCGCAAAAGCACCCTAGCGCAGCAAAGAAACGTCCACGGATATTATTTTTAGCCGACCGCAATGTGTTGGCTAACCAAGCCTTTAACGATTTTGGCGCTTTTGGTGACGATGCGCTGGTGCGCATGACACCTGCAGATATTCGTAAGCGTGGCGGTGTGCCTAAAAATGCCTCTATCTTTTTTACCATCTTCCACACATTTATGAGTGGCCCAAACAAAGATATTGAAGAAAAAGAAGACGGCGAAATAACCCAAGACGACGATGCTTATTACAAGCACTACCCAGCTGACTTTTTTGACCTAGTTATCATTGATGAGTGTCATCGCGGTGGTGCAAATGATGAAAGCTCATGGCGCGACATTCTTAAGCATTTCTCACTTGCTGTTCAACTAGGATTAACAGCCACGCCTAAGCGCACCGACAACACCAACACCTACACCTACTTTGGCGACCCGGTTTACAGTTACACCCTCAAGCAAGGTATTAATGATGGCTTTTTAACCCCGTTTAAGGTTTACCCCATTGTCGGCACCATGGATGAATATGTTTATACCCCTGGGGATGGTGTTGTTATACAAGGTGATCCAGAGCCTGGTAAGCTTTATAGAGAAGGCGACTTTAACCGTATTATTACCATTCCCGTGCGCGAGCAAAAACGTGTGCATTACTGGATGGATAAATTCAACCCAAAAGAAAAAACCATTGTTTTTTGTGCCACGCAAGAACACGCAGGCAAAGTGCGCGATGAAATTAATCAATATGCTAGGCAAAAAGGCTGGACGACCAATACAAATTATTGTGTTCGCATCACGGCTAATGACGGTAAAGACGGCGAGAAAGACTTAGAAATATTCAAGGATAACGAGAAGACCATTCCGACGATTTTAACCACGTCACGCAAGCTGTCTACCGGTGTTGATGCCCGTAATGTGCGCAATATTGTGTTAATGCGCCCTTGTAATAACATGATTGAGTTTAAGCAGATTATTGGTCGTGGCACTCGGCTATATGATGGTAAGGACTTTTTTACCATTTACGACTTTGTAAAAGCCCATCATAATTTTGCTGATCCTGAATGGGACGGCGAACCGGAACCAACACCACCTTGTGAAACATGCCATGAAAGCCCTTGTGTTTGCCAACCAGAACCTTGTTCAATTTGTGGTTTTACACCTTGTAACTGCCCTGACGAGCCATGTATTGAGTGTGGCAACGAGCCTTGCACTTGCGAGCAACCACCATGTACCAAATGCGGCTTAAGCCCTTGCATCTGCCAACCAGAGCCTTGTGGTGAATGCGGTAACCAACCATGTACTTGCGGCAGCGCTGAAAAAATAGTGATTAAACTGTCTGACGGCAAAGCGCGGCAAATATTACATATTTCATCCGTTATGTACTGGCATGGTGGTAAACCTGTTACCGGTAAAGAGCTGGTTGAGAGCTTATTTGGCGATATGCCGCAATTCTTCAAAGATGAAGAGCATTTACGCGCAATATGGAGTGATCCAGATACCCGCGAACAACTACTGTTAAACCTCGCAGAAGCCGGTTACGACCACGAAAAGCTTGAAGGGATGAAAGACCTCATCGATGCTAAACAAAGCGATGTATACGATGTACTGAAGTATGTCGCGTTTGCCACTGAGGTCCACACAAGACAGGAGCGAGCCAACAACGCTAGACCCGCTATCGTGCAGTCGTTTGGGGATTATAAACAACAGGAGTTTATTAACTTCATCTTGGGTAAATACATCGAAGATGGTGAAGATGAACTTTCACCCAAAAAAATGCGTAGCTTGTTAGACCTGAAGTACAACAACATCAATGACGCCATCGCCGAGCTAGGCACACCCTTAGTCATTCGAGACACCTTTATTGGATTTCAGAAGCATTTGTATGAATGAGGCTTTAAAAAACGATAATTTATGTTGATTTATCGACCAATCGGCTATAAGTTTTATTGAGTGCGTTTTCATTGAAACATGGAAGGCTCTGTGTATAATACGCGCTTCTTCTAGGAAGGATATGAACATGATTGCTAAATTAAGTGATTATCGGCCAGCGAAACCAGCGCCAACTAACAACAAAAATACAACCAATAATGGATCAAATGTTCGATCTTTTGAACAAAAAAAGGCATCCGATAAATTTGATAACGCTAAACGCCAAGTATCTGAGGCTGCATCAAAATTAGGCTGGTAAGTGTTTTAATTCTTATCCTCTGATATCCTCTAATTTTTCAATGATAGGATATCAAAATGGCGCAGCCGCAACTCGTTACCCAAATCGGTAAAAAATCCAAGAGTACTTTAGATACCATACGAGCAAGACACTCCAAGGAATTGGTAATTGGTCTATGTGGTGCTGTTGGCGCAGGTGTAAGACGCTTACATCAACAACTTACAGAAGAGTTAGAGCTTTCTGGTTATCAAGTTGAGCATATCAGATTAAGTGAGTTGATTGCTGCTCAGTTCGATAATCCAGAGGAAACACTCGCCCTTAAAGGTTATCCGCGCTACGAAAAACTGCAAGATTTAGGTGATAATTTAAGGAAGAGCAAATCTATTTCAATCATCGCAGATATGGCAATACGTCGGATATCAATTATTCGTACAGCTTTATTTGGTGATCCTTCACAACCTCAAACGACTGCTTTAAAAATTGATAAAAGAGTCGCGTACATCATCGATCAGCTTAAAAACCCTGCAGAAGTTAAAATTTTCCAAGAAATATACCGAAATAACTTTTATTTACTAGGTCTTTTAAGAACCGAAAATGAAAGAGTTAAAAATATAATTGATGAAGGTATTAGTAGGGAAAATGCATATAAGTTAGTAGAGAGAGACAGAAAAGGGCGAGATGATTTTGGTCAACAAGTTGAAAGTACCGCATTTTTATCGGATTACTTTATTAGAAACATTGATAATCAAGATAAGTTAAAAGCATCCGTTGTACGCTTTATTAAATTAGTTCATGGCGTTGAAAATATTACACCGACAAGAAATGAAAGTGGAATGTTTTCAGCTTATTCAGCCTCCTTACGTTCTGCATGTATGTCTAGACAAGTAGGCGCAGCAATCTCCGATACCGAAGGTAGAATTCTTGCCACTGGTTGTAATGATGTGCCTAAATTTGGTGGGGGACTTTATGATACTGATGACGACGATGATAAAAGGTGCTTTGGTTATAAATCTGGGGATTGTCATAATGACAAGCATAAAAATTTATTAAAAACTCAGATAGAAGAGATTTTAAAAGAAAACAAAGTCCCTAACAGTGCTGATTTAGCCATGCAAATAATGTCTAATTCTAAAGCGAAAAGTTTGATTGAATACTCACGAGCTATTCATGCTGAGATGGATGCAATCGTATCACTTGCCCGAGATACTACAACATCAACAACTGGTAAAATCCTCTATTGTACAACCTACCCTTGCCATAGTTGCGCAAGGCATATTGTTGCTGCAGGAATAAAAAAAGTTGTCTATATAGAACCTTATGAAAAAAGTCTCGCCTTAGACTTACACGACGATACAATCTGCTTAGTTGATGATCAAAAACCAAATAAAGTCATTTTTGAAAATTTTGAAGGTGCTTCTCCTAACCGTTACTCTAAGTTTTTTGCATACTCTAAAAAGAAAAAAGCTCATGGTAAAGTAATTGAATACAAAATAATTGATGAGGAGCACTTAGACACACAACCATTAGATTGTTATGGTGATTATGAATTAAAAGTTGTTGAAATGACAAATGAGATGCTAGGTGAAGATAACTATATGCCAGTATAAATAACCCCTGTAACAGGTCATGCCATTTGTTTATGAATGGCACTGAGTTATGTTTTTAACCGCTTTACCAAATCAGCTTTCTCTTCCTCAGTCATCTTTTCAAGCAAGCACAGCAGCTCAGCTGTGCTTTCTGACTCACAAAAAAAGTAAGCCACAGGTACACCTAGTTCATCGGCCATGGCCTTTAAGGTCTTGTAGTCAGGTGTATGCTTGCCTTTTTCATACTGATTCATACGCGCACTCGCGCTACCAACTTCCATGCCTAGCTGGATACCCAGCTGTTTTTGACTAATTCCCTTAGCAGTGCGAGCTTGTTTAAGCCTAAGAGGTAATGGATTGGTGATTTTATCTGCCACAGCTTCAACATGATTTGTCCTTTGATAACTCAGATTGTCTTAGTTTTTTCACATAAGGTATACTAAGGAATCCTTAGCTTTTTAGAGCTTGTTGTCAAGATTTAATCTGAGCTAAGTAATATCAAGTTACCTATCAATGAAGGCTCTGTTGATTTAAGCGTAACCAAATGTCATGGAGTGGCTCGTTAAGCATTGAAATTAAAAACTATTGGTAAAAACCGTGGCTATAAAATTAATCCGTATAAATGAAATTTTGTTTAGTATTATCATTGCCGTAGAGCTTGAAAAATTCACTATTACTCAGATAAAAAACTTGATAATAGAAGCAAATTCTTCAGTATCGCCAAAAGATATAGATCAGCTGGTGCGTCGTGCTTGTGCAAAGCTGGTCAATGTTAGATTTTTGGAGAAAAGAAATCAGGGGAATAAGCACGTTTATTATAAAACAGCACTGTTCGATAAATCACAGCTAGTACCCAGCAACGCGCGGGTAAAAGCAATAGTAACCACATCTTTAAACTCACAAGAACTAACGCGACTTAAGGCCACACTCAACCAATATCAAGTTGATTTACTTGGATACATTGGGGAAGCGGAAGAGTTTAAACGTCTCATTGAAGAGATCCCCAATTCGAAACCCAGGCTTTATCCGAGATACATGAATGCTCGTAATCAAAGTTCAACATTGATGGGGAAGATTAAAGCTGTAGAGTCATGCCTTAACGATCTCAAAGGCCTATGACTGTGAAGTTAAGACAATGGCAAAGCCAATGCGTTGATGCGGCGTTGGCACGATATCAAACTCAAAGTCACTTTATGTGTTTAGCCACGCCAGGTGCTGGTAAAACTATTATGGCTGCAGAACTAGCTGCAAGACTGATTGCTATGGGGAAAATTGATTTTGTACTGTGCTTCTCTCCGTCATCAGAGGTGAATGACAGCATTCGCTCAACCTTTTCAAAGCGTCTGAACAAGCGATTTGACGGGCTAATGGGTGCCATTGGTAGTGTCTATACCTATCAGTTCATGCCCTCCTTAACTGAGGCGTTTTGGCAGCTATTACGAACGCATAAAGTGTTTGTGATCATGGATGAAGTTCATCATCTAAAGGGCAATCTTCTTAGTAATGCCAATGCATGGGGAGAAGAGGTACTACTAAATATTCAATATAATGCGGCATATACGTTAGCGCTTTCTGGTACACCTTGGCGCTCAGATAAGGCCCCTATAGTGCTTTCACGATTCACTGAACCAGATAATACAATCCACTGTGATTTTAGCTATGGATTAAAGCAGGCAATTGCGGATAACGTCTGTCGTCAGCCTAATATCGTTTTAATTGATAACAACAAAATCAAACTAGAAATTGATCAAGAGATTGAGACATTTGCATCTATAGCTGAGCTCTTGTTAGGCCCAAGATATAGTTATCAAGCGTTAATAAATCATCATCAAATAATGCATTATATGTTGAATCAAAGCGTTAAAAAATTAGCTGAAACACGCCTGAGTAACCCGAATGCCGGCGGTTTAGTTGTCGCGGCATCAATTAAGCATGCTAAACGATTACTCCAAATACTTGTCTCTGATCTTAAGCAAAGTGCGTGTATCGTGACATCTAACTCAAAGCATCCTTCCTGTATTATTGATGGATTTCGACAAAGTCACACCCAGTGGATTGTTAGTGTGGGGATGATTTCTGAAGGTACTGATATCCCTCGGCTGCAAGTATGTTGTCATTTGAGCCGAATAAAAACTGAAATGCATTACCGACAAGTGCTAGGTCGAATATTAAGGGTTAATTCAGATGAGGCTCAACAAGCTTGGTTATTTACGTTAGCTGAAACAAGCCTGACGGAGTTTGCTTACAGAATTGACCAAGATTTACCAGAGCAATCTGTGGTTATCGAGCAGACTGGCTCACAGGATTTAGACCTAGAGTTACCGCAATTAACATCGAGTGAGGCTACCCAAGGGAATATAGGTAATGAGTTACATGTAGATCTGTCAGGTTTTTCATTATCCAATACTAATGGGCATGCTAGCGCTTCACATAAGTCAGCCATTGACGAAGAGAACTCTTACAATTTGGCATTGCTAGGTTCATATAAAGAGCAAATCGTCAGAATGTTTGATAATTATTTACTCAGTAGCTGAGCTAAGGTTTGTGGTTTAGAAAATACTCTAGCAATCAGCATGTCTTCTGCTGACATTGCATTTGAGTTATACCTAGAATGCTCAAAAACTTCAGAAATCAGAATATCCTCTATTGGTTGAGTAAATGGATTATTTGAGACAGTCCCTGATGTTCGATTGAAAAGTGTTGTATAAGCGTCCGCAAAATGTTGATTTTCTAGCGTGTTAGCACCTGCGAGTAGCGCATTCTTCAATGCTTCTAAAAGAAAGTGTTTTAGAATCCTATTTTCACCTCTACAGGCTGCAAATAAGGGAATTGCCACATGCTTGTCTTCCAGCTTGGGAGGCTCCTCAAAGGGCATGTACTTAGCTAAACCCATCAGATATTGGCGGTAATACTTGCTGTCTTTTTGAAGACTAAAATATTCAAGTTTTCTTCTTCTCACTAAGCGAGATGACCACTGTGGTTCTTCTGCAATTTGTTCGGCCCAAGGCATACCGACTAACACAATAGGAACTCTGGCTTCTTCACTTATATACTTGAACGCATTTGCAATCAGCTGTCTCTCTTGAACTGTTTTGAACTCGATTAATTCTTGAAACTCATTAATGATAAGCAGCTCAACTTTGGCTTTAACCAAGTTATCGACCAGTTTTTTCCTCAAGTCAGTGGCATAGCCATGCTTCTTTCTTTGATGGCTTCCAAACAGTTCAAGATCCATCAACATCTGAGTTAGTGTTGCATCTAATCCTTTGCCACTAGATATACGGCTAACTAGAACTGGTATAGATTCACGACCATAATTCTGACTAGCTAATACGCGTTTTTTATAGTGATTAATTAGGTGGCTCTTGCCTACTCCGGTATCTCCCGTTAAGAGCATACATTGCTGATCTGATTGAAAAGTTCGATTCAACCTTAGCTCATCAAAATCATTAAAAATGGTTATCAACTGAGGATGCATGACAATACAGTCGCTAAATTTACCCAGTTGTTCAATTTGAGTATGACTTAAGGTCTTCATTCAAAAGCCTCTAAATCATCATCCCAATTATCGAAAACATTGATTTTCTTAGTGTCTGATTTATTTGGTAAAAACAAGTCTAGTTCTTCTCGGTTTAGACTAATTGAACCTTGGCCCGTATTACTGATATCGGCCAATTGAGCTTGTTTTTTTACTGCTGTAATTTTAGCTTTTGTTTTTGATGCAATAAATGCTTCTTGTTCCTGCTTAACTCGCGCATGAATTGCCATACGGGCTTTAGCTAGCCCCAAATTATCTTTGCCTTCCCGAATCACCTCACGATTAATTTGCTTAATCACCTTATGCTCATGGAGGCTCAATCCATTGGTATACCCACTGTTATCTGTGCAGGGGACTTTAAGATAACCGCCTAATTCCTCAAGATATACATTGATACTTGATAGATCATCAGGGTCGATTTTAATCATTTTTTTTATTGTGTCGTTAGTTTGTGGGTAGCGTTTGCGATAATCAGCCAATGCCGTTGAGTCATACATTAGAGCTTCAAATTTAAAGCCATTTCTGGTTAAAGTTCGCTCATCTGAAATGCCCATTAAAACAGTGAATCGCTGTTCGTCCTCTGTACTCATTTTTAATGGCGGGTAAATATCAAAGCCATGTTGCCACTGTTTGATGGGGATACGCGTTTCGCGTGAGTTTGAATCTTGATGATATATATCAACAATCCAACGATGGAATTCTTCAACAAAAGTAGAGAAGCGCATAATGGCGTCTTTTTCAGGTTTATAGTCCTCTTTTGCAAGGATATTCGAGAAAGTCTTACCAGGTAACTCAGTTAAAAAGCATTCGTTTATCATCCCGAAGAAACGCTCTACAAATGGCTTCAACCAAGGTTTGCGAACGGGGTTATATTGAATGTTTATACCTGCTTCTTTACAGGCATGCTCTAAACTTTTTGACCAAAACTCAGCTCCATTATCCACAACTAGGTTTTCAAATTTACCAAAGCAAGGCCACTCATTTTGAAGCTCTATATCAAGACCTTCAAATGATTTAGGTTTTATTGCATGTACGATTGCCTTGGCAGCTGAAACATATGAAGGCGACCGATAACTTAAGTGGAACCCCAAAACACAACCACTAAAAACATCGACGATTAAGGTTAAATAAGGTCTGCCAAGTGGGATAGATAATTCATCATCAAGCAGGATTAAATCAAGCGGTGTGTGATCGATTTCGACACGCTCTAATATTCGCGTAGGGGGAATATGAGATGAGCAATAAGCAAACCATTGATCTGCTTTAAATTTACCATATCGCGCCACTGCAACAGGATAAGGAGGTAGTGACTTTATTCTTTGGTTAAAGCTTTTGTAAGAAATTATAGGAATTTGTCCATCAACAATGTTTTCATTCTCAATAGTGATGGCGTCTTTATAGTATTGATATGCTGTAGATACTTTGGGTCTTTTTGCATCTAAAAAACGAGTTAGTGCTTGCTCAAAAAATGCTTCATCACCCTGAACTCGACTCGTTCTGTTGCCCATTTTGTGTCGCTTGGCGACTAATGACGCAAGATCGCCGTTACTGTCAATGTAGCTTTTACGCCAACGAACTAACGTTCGCCAGTTAGGGCGCTTTTCCATGGCTGTAGTAAAAAGTGCATCAAGAATTGGGTCTAGATTTTTTTGAGTCCATCCACCAGTGATTGTTTTTTCGATGAAGGCAATGAGCTGGTATTTATCGAGCGCTTTGTTTTTTAAAAAGTCAGGAAAGGTATCTAAGTCTCTTTTGACTAATGCTGCATCTTCTAGCTTCACATATTGAATGGGGGTATCGGGCTTCTTGACTAATTCAGACTCACTGAATTCATCCTCGAAGTCCATCAATCATTGCACCATACTAAAGGGTTACAAGTAAGATCCTCTTGATTTAAGTTGGTTTTGATTAATCCTTTATGTATAAGAGAATAAAGATATGCCCTAGCCTCACCTAAAGGTAATGCCATCTTAATTGCGACATCACTTACGCTAATTTCCCCTTTATTCCTTATAAGCTTAAGCAATTCAGTTTGAATGATACTCAAGTCATATTCCCCCGAATAACGGTGCAACATTTTTAGGTTATTTAGAATAGGATTAACGCGAATTTGTCGTTCTGTTACCAAGATAAGATCTGCTCCCAAAGACTGAGCAGCCGCTTTCTTGGCTACAAATTTAGCTCTAAAGATTGGATCGAATGTTTTGCTATAAGGTTTGTATTCATGGAACTTTACAGTCCCATCGATAAAGTGAATTATCGCATCAGGAGTATAGGGCAATTTTTTGCCCTCAAAATCGTAATAGAACCCTTCGGGCTGGCTACCAAACACCTCTATACAATCATTGTATTCATGATGAAAGCACGCATCAAACTCCAATGAACTTTCACACATTATCGTTTCGCTAACTTTTGCGCTAGCGAATTTAAATACATTTTTGTTCGGTGATGGTTTGCGTAAGCTTCTTATATACATGAGTGAAATCCGAGCGAATAAAGTATATTTAGCATACTTAGGCGCAAGAATTTGTCAATGTATGGGTTATTAATCTTTCAAGATACTGATATTAAAGAAAATGACTTTTGTAATATAATTACAAAAAGTCATTTTTATGTCATTGAATGGGTTAAATTTGTCAGACTATAGGTATATTATGTCAATGTATGGGTTCAGCGACACTACTCATGCCCCCAAGGCTTTGGCGGTAATGCGACGGGTTGAGTGAGATCAAAATCGACTTTGAAATTGCGGTTTTCGCGCGTAAGTTGATAGCTAAACGTTGTTGGGGTAATTTCCATGTGCCACACATTCGTGATCGACTGGGTTAGCCCATTCTTAACGAAGTTATCGATAGATTCCCGATCAATGGGGAACGATTGTTTCAACACTGTCCCATCATTCATGGTATAGCCGCCATACATAGTCACAGCATCTTCACTGCCATCTTGATGGCGATGGTCGTGTTTCAACTTAAGTCCTTGCTGCGTCTTAGTCAGCACCCAAGTACGTGAATGGTCATCACCGACATGGAACGGGATCTTAAGCTCAGTGTCGCTGCATTCGCGCACGTGCATAATTAAAGACTTACCGCTAAAGGCCGAGTCCGCAGTGTCACCCGAAACCACTTTGCCCGCAAAAGCTTGGCCACAATGGGCGGCAATTTGTGCAAAGAAAGTATTCTGGGTCTCAGTGGATATGGGCTCAGCTTGAGCCGCTATGGATGGTAAGGCAATCGAAGACAAACTGGCGAGCGCGAGACTCTGTAGGGCAATTCTGGACTTCATCATGTTCTCCATTTTTTAGATGAAAAACACCCTAACACTAGGAAATAAATTCAAACTGAATTTTCCCTAGTGTTAGTGACGATAAGCCAAGTGATTACCAGCCGATATAAGTACGCGAACGATTACCGAGACGCTTCTTGATAAAGCGAGCCGTAATAATACTTCCCATCATCAGGAAGATAAAAATCCCCGCAGAGAAGAGCACGCTAGTGACCCAAGATCCCGGCGGTAAACGGTAACGCATTAAGGTAGCAGTAGCGTTAAACATCATGTCGAACAGCGGATGAATAAAGAAAATCGCAAAACTCATCTCAGCCACTTCCACTAACCAAGGCAATCGACTGCGCCCCGACAACCATTCACAGAAATTCAGTACTAATACACATAAACAAAGTTTCTGAATAAACTGCCAATCGATACCGTTATACTCAAACGGTGCCTTATGATAGTTACCAATATGCTGCACTATGTAAGTTTGTTCGACTAAGCTCACCACTAAAAAAATCATCGCTAGTGCGGTGAAAATAGAGCCAAAGCGCGTCACAATATGTTCATCTTGCGAATATAAAATACCAATCAAGTAGAAAGGTACAAAATACACGACTGAGTGAATGAAATTGACGTTACCTATAGGTCTATGCAATAGGATTGCTACCACACAACTCAGTACAAATAGTGTCCAACGCATCTGCTGTGAGCAACGGATAAACCACAAAAATATCGGCGAAAATAAAAACACCGCCATGATGAATGGAATATACCAATGCGGATACAGGATATAACCGTTACGTATTGTGTAAAAAATACTCAGCAAGAGTTTATCGAGCGACTGGTGCTCCATAAAAATCCAGCGTAAACACAAACAGAACAAACCGATCAGAGAGACGACTAAAAAAGGATAAAGTACGTTCTGTACTTTGTTCTTCATGAACTTGCTGTAGTCGAAATCCTTATAAAAAATACGATGGAAAAAGTATCCCGAGATAAACACGAACAAGGCCGTGCCACCGCGTAATAGGTTTTCCAATAACAGCGGGAAACCTTCTCCAGAGTTGTAAATACTGTGGCCAAGCACGATAAAGATAATCGCAATGCCACGCATGTAGGTAAATTCGAGCTGATTTTTTCTCATTATTAATTCATCGCACAGTAGAGGGTTCTTCCATCAACAACACTCGCAGAAACCCTAATAGTTCCATGGACTTCTGCTTCATTGAATACCAGATACTGACCCTCACGCTGAAAGGGGAATGCCAAAGGTAACAGAGTTGCAGCCTCAATGCCCTCACAATAATTTTGTACAGGAACATCGAGTAATGGACTGCCACTCACTGACAAGTTACTAAATTGCGCGCTCATCCCTAAATAAGCTTGAGTCATTTCCTCTTGATAGGGCACCACATAAAAGCCAGAACGTACGTCACCCACATCAATAAAACTGCTACTATCGCTCACGCTCGGCATAACCAATAACGGCACTTTTGGATCCTGCACATTCAACAACAACTGAGACAGTTTTGCTTGAGTGGCAGGGTAATACGCTAGCATCTCCTGCAGCTGTTTCTTCTGTTTAGTGTCTTTCTTGTCTAGCGGGGATACTGGCTTTACGCGGTTCAGTAGTAAATCCACAGGCAACATACCCGACATGACCGACTCTTTCCACACATAAGGGTCTTGAGTGCTATCCAACAATATGCCCGCCAGAGCGCCAATATTTGCCGCCTCAGCCGTCCAACCAACCCACATCTTCTGCTGTTGATAATAGTCATACACATATTTTGTCAGTATTTGCTGATAACCAAGTAAAGTTTGATTTTGACTCAATACACGCGCACCAGCGACCAATTCCACATACTTAGCGCTGCCTTCAACGAGATCATTGATGTAACCGACTTTATCTTCATTCGGCGCAATTTGGCGCCATTGCTGCAACCAATAAGCTGCATAGCTAAGGTGTAATGACTGTTGCTCGGGTTGTGCCAGCGCCGCCATTAAAGCATCAAATAACTGTAAACGATAATAGCGAGCATCGAAGTTGAGCGGAAAGACTTCGCCCTCATAACGCTTACCGTCTTCCAATACTCGCCATTCGGATTGGGCATAAAAATGGAAGGCTTCATGCAAGCCATTGCTCGCCCAGATTAAAAAAGCTAAATCCGTAGGCTTAGTGTCGCGAGTAAATTGGATGTTCGGCACTTCGAGCTGGATCAATACGCCTGGCTGGCCATTATATTGCGGAAAGCCGAAACTCACCGATAGACCAGAATGCAGATTGACCGACTCTAACACACTGTTATCTTGGATTATTTCGCCACCAGGCTGTCGAAGCCAGACATTACCACCATAACTAAAAAGGTGTACTTTATCTTCAAGGCGAAAACCGGGCCACAAAGCTTCGCTCTGGCGACTATTCTGTGCCATAAAATCGAGGTAAAGACGGGCGAGTTGTTCCGGAGAGGCCTCATCGGCAAGCGCGGGGGTAGCGGCAGAGACACCTAAAAGCCATAGGATCACTACCATAATATTTTTCATTTATCTGCCTAAACAAACACAAGGGGTTTACAAAACAGCGCTAGCATATAGCGCAATCAAGCAATAGTGAAACATTTGCAAAAAAATATTTTTACCCCAGAAAATCTCAGTCAAAACCAAATCAACGACTCCTAATGAAATCATATTTTTAGCACAATTTTGCATCACTTAGGCGATTGCGTTCGCAATAGGCTTAAGTCTTAGGTTCGCTCGGCTTATCTCCAAACCACAGTGCGAGTTTATCCGCTGCAAGGGATTTCACTTCATCATCGATATATAAGGTCACCATAGTCAGGGCAGCGGCAAGGGCACCTAAATCATCGGTAAAGCCAACTAAAGGAGTCAGATCGGGAATCGCATCTAAAGGCAAAACAAAATACGCTAACGCGCCGTAGATGACTGACTTAGCCCACTTAGGCGTATTGGGTTGTTGCGCTGCATAATAAAGCCATAGTGCCCGCTCGATGACCTCTCTACCTGCTTGACGGCTAAAGAGTTTGATCTTGTTCCAAAATCCGCTGTCAGTAAATTGCTCATCCGCCATCATATTTCTCCAATACCCTAAAGTTGTTTGGGTATACACCCATGCCACTTCACAGTGTACGACGATAAGCCGCAGGGGTCAGGCCAAATTGTTGCTTAAAACGTAAGGAAAACTTTTCCGCAGATTGATAACCACAGGCCAAAGCCACTTGTAATACTGGCTCACTCGAATTCTGCAACATGGCTAAACCATGACAAAGCCGCACTTCTACCAGTAACTGCCTAAAACTGGTGTCTTCTAAGGCCAATTTACGCCTAAGGCTTGCCGTGCTCATGTGTAACTTGTCGGCAATATCCTCCTGCTGCCATGACGCCGAAGGACTCACACTCATCAAGGCCAAGGCCGCTTGAGTCACGCTGCGTTGGGTGTGTCCATACAACCAGTTCACACTGCGTTTATCCGGCAAACTTAACAGTAACGCGGCCAAATAATGCAGTTGAACAGGATCGGCCAGAGACAAGGTCAAACTCTGTAATAGCGCACTCCAAGCTAAGTCCACAGCGCGTGATACGTTTTGGACTGGCATAGGGTCACGCCAATCGGTAGCGCTTGATAAAATGCCTTGGGGTAAATCGTGGGGGAGTAATAACTGCACCGCCCGATAACGCCCAAGAAAAGGTCGATTAACAAAGCTAATATGCGAACCAGCAGGAATTAACAGTAACTGCCCTTGGCCTACTAAAACAGATTCATCTTGCCAGAGCAGAGACTTTTCACCATAGATAACCCGAATAATCGACGGCTGATGTACAGGGACTTGAGATAAAGATTGTGCCTGCTTCGAATCATATTCAAACATACGGATCATGACACCAGCCTAATTATCAATGGATTATCGATTATATACCGCAGTCAACTTGGCGCTGCCGAGCGCTTGTGCCCTGAGCATAAAGCCCAATAAGGCAGGGCTAGCATCCTTTGGCAATTCTAAAGCACTGGGTAATGCCCACACAGTAAATTCATACCTGTGAACACCATGACCTTGGGGCGGGCATGCGCCACCAAAATTTGTAGTGCCAAAATCGTTCTTCAAGGCAATAGCACCTTTGGGCAGTGCATCAACATGCGAGCCCGCACCTTGTGCGAGCGAAGTTTGCGCTAAGGGTAAGTTATATACGGCCCAGTGCCACCAACCGCTGCCCGTTGGCGCATCAGGATCATAAGCTGTCACTGCAAATGCTTTAGTTCCTGTGGGCACCTCAGTCCAAGTCAGTTGTGGCGAAATATTTTCCCCTTGGCAACCAAAGCCATTAAACACTAATTGCGATGTCAGTTTATTGCCCTCGCTCATATCTTTGCTCGTTAATGTCATAGCACTTGCTTGTCCAACGAATAACCCAAGCACTAAACTCGCCCCTAACCACCCTTTATTCATGTCTATCTCCTATTCATGTTCGACCTGACTCACTTTACGTCAATCAAAAAAATAACATCTGCCCTAAAACGACAACTTTCTGCCCCAAATGCTCAAATGTGAGAAAAAAGTTATCATTTTTGCATTTTTCAAGTAGAAAGATGATTTTATAACGAAAATATCTGCATAACAATTCAAATATGGAATACGGTATAAATCGGAATGATGATTACAGCAGCCTTTAAATTAAGATTAGATATTTGAAATAAGATATTTTATGCAAATAATATTATTTAAATAATGCTGACAATATTTACTTTCATAATTTAGATAAAGATACTTAAGCATGATTGACTCCATTTAATATTGATAAATTAAGTTAAATTGACGTGCTAATTATTTAAAAATAAGACATAGGTCATGATTTTATTTATAACTCGCATATAAACTTCATTACGTAATAAAAACCTAACCATTTTCTCTAAGTCATAATGGAGTCGTATATGAAGAGGAAATCTAAAATTATGGCGCATATCAGGCGCACACGGCATATCATGATGCCTAGTCAACGTGACTATTTCGATCACTCCTTTATCTTCCTCCGCTAACCTTAGCGTAGGTAGTAGGCCAATTAACAGGTCTAAAGTGCTATTTCCCTAATAGGCGAAAAACACTTATCGTACTGTTTTCATTTGGTTTATTATCTAACACCTTAATCAAAGCATTCTTTTATCAGTGCAGTTTTTCTGCGGCTAAGCTATTCATACGCTCAATAAATATATTTCTACTTATATTTATTTCGTAACTTTGGCATAACCACATTTAATCTGCGCACGGAATAGCTATATCTAATTTTCATACCATTAATGTTTTTAATTAGGTATAGGCACACTTGTATCTATTTTTTATAAAGTAAAAGGGAAATTAACTATGAAATCATTAAAAGTAGCCGCTAGCTTATCTGTTAGATCTTGTTTCGATATCGACAGAGAAGTTGTCAATGTATTAACCACAGATTTTTGCGATGTGGGCGCGGCTGTCGTCTCTGTTGATGATGTTAGAAATGGTATTGTTGAAAAGATTAAAAACACCGGATTGAAACTGCCCATTTTCGTTTCAGTTTGCTGTGAAGAAACCTTCCCTGATGATGTTTGCTCATCGATTACAGGGGTATTTGAACTCTGCGGTGATAACACTGACTTCTACGGAAAACAGGTTGAGACTGCAATAAGTAAATATGAACAAGCGCTATTGCCACCTTTCTTCGGTACGTTAAAAAAATACGTCGAAATGGGTAACTCTACCTTTGCCTGTCCTGGTCACCAAGGCGGACAATTCTTCCGTAAACACCCTGTGGGCCGCCAATTCTTCGACTTTTTTGGCGAAACAATTTTCCGCGCGGATATGTGTAATGCCGACGTGAAACTGGGTGATTTACTGATCCATGAAGGCGCTCCACTGGAAGCACAGAAATACGCTGCCAAAGTTTTTAATGCCGATAAAACCTATTTCGTACTTAACGGCACTTCGTCATCAAATAAAGTCGCGACTAATGCGCTGTTAGCGAAAGGCGACCTCGTGTTATTCGACCGCAATAACCACAAATCAAACCACCATGGCGCATTAATTCAAGCAGGTGCTACACCTGTTTATTTAGAAACGGCACGTAATCCCTTCGGATTTATTGGTGGCATTGATGCCCACTGTTTCCAAGAGTCCTATTTAAGAGAGCAAATTCGTGAAGTCGCGCCAGAAAGAGCCGATGAAAAACGCCCATTCCGCTTGGCGATAATCCAACTCGGCACCTATGACGGCACCATCTACAATGCTCGACAAGTTATTGATAAAATTGGCCATCTTTGTGACTACGTCTTATTTGACTCAGCTTGGGTGGGTTATGAACAGTTCATCCCTATGATGAATGACTGCTCACCACTCTTGCTCGAACTAACTGCTGAAGATCCAGGCATTATCGTGACTCAGTCGGTGCATAAACAGCAGGCCGGTTTCTCACAAACCTCGCAAATCCATAAAAAAGATAAACATATCAAAGGCCAAGATAGATATTGCAACCATAAACGCTTCAATAACGCCTTTATGATGCATGCCTCTACCAGTCCCTTCTATCCTTTATTTGCGGCGCTAGATGTAAACGCGAAAATGCATGAAGGCGCGAGTGGTCGTTATCTGTGGCGCGAAGCGGTAAAAGCGGGTATCGAAGCACGTAAGCTATTACTCAAAAAGTGTAAATATATCAAACCATTCGTGCCAACAATGATCGACGGCCGCCTATGGCAAGACTATGAAACCGAACAAATGGCCGATGACTTACGCTTCTTCGAATTCGAACCTGGTCAGAAATGGCACTCCTTCGAAGGTTATGAAAAAGGCCAATACTTTGTTGACCCTTGTAAGTTCTTATTAACAACACCGGGCATAGATGCTGAAACAGGCAAATATACCGAATTTGGTATTCCAGCGACTATTCTGGCTAACTTCTTACGGGAAAATAATATTATTCCAGAGAAGTGCGACTTGAATTCGATTTTATTCCTGATGACACCTGCGGAAGATATGGCCAAGATGCAACATCTGGTATCACAAATATCTCGTTTCGAGAAATTAGTCGATGAAGATGCGCCATTATCTGAAGTATTACCTAACGTTTATAACGCCAATAAAGCCCGTTATAAAGACTATTCTATCCGTCAACTCTGCCAAGAAATGCACAATCTTTATGTCAGCCATGACGTAAAACAACTGCAGAAAGAAATGTTCCGTAAAGCGCATTTTCCTACAAAAGTGATGGACCCACAGGAAGCAAACCTAGAGTTTATTCGCGGTAAAGTAGAACTAGTCCCACTCTCGCAAATTGAAGGCCGTATCGCTGCCGAAGGTGCGCTGCCATATCCACCAGGCGTGTTATGTATGGTGCCAGGTGAAATATGGGGTGGTTCTGTTCAGCGTTATTTCCTTGCCCTTGAAGAAGGCATCAACCTATTACCTGGATTCTCACCAGAACTGCAAGGTGTTTATCTCGAAAATACCGCAGACGGCAAAATTCAAGCAATGGGCTATGTACTAAATAAATAATGAAGACTGACTGCAGAGTTTATTAACCCCACTCTGCGGTCAAATTCATTCCTCCTATAATAAGTCACCTAAATTAGGTTATTAGTATGAGTAAATCAGAAAATAAAATTGGCGTCGTCCAATTAACTATTATCACCATAGTCAACATGATGGGTTCGGGCATTATTATGCTGCCAACCCAATTAGCTCAAGTCGGTACTATCTCCATTTTATCTTGGTTAGTAACAGCAGCAGGGTCAACGGCCCTCGCCTTCGCCTTTGCTAAGTGCGGTATGTTCAGTAAAAAATCCGGTGGTATGGGCGGTTATGCCGAGTATGCCTTCGGCCGTTCTGGCAACTTTATGGCCAACTACACCTATGCCGTCTCGCTGTTAATCGCCAACGTCGCGATTGCCATCTCTGCCGTGGGTTACGCTGCCGTGTTGCTGGAAGTTAACTTAAGCCCGATGGCAATTTGTCTTGCGACCATTGGCGTACTTTGGTTGGCAACCATTGCTAACTTCGGTGGTGCCCGCATCACGGGTCGCGTCAGTAGCGTGACTGTGTGGGGGATTATTCTGCCTGTGATTGGTGTATCTTTAATTGGTTGGTTCTGGTTTGACATCGACCTCTATAAAGGCGCATGGAACCCGCATGATATGCCATTCTTCAAAGCGTTAGGCGGTTCTATCGCTATGACTTTGTGGGCGTTCCTCGGTTTAGAATCGGCCTGTGCAAACTCAGAAGCCGTCGATAACCCAGAAAAAAACGTACCTATCGCCGTTATGGGCGGTACCTTAGGTGCAGCAGTGATTTATATCGTTTCCACTAACGTCATTGCCGGTATTGTGCCAAATGCCGAGCTTGCCATGTCAAATGCGCCATTCGGCTTAGCCTTCGCACAAATGTTTAATCCAGTAGTTGGTAAAATCGTGATGGCCTGCGCCATTATCTCCTGTACTGGATCACTCTTAGGTTGGCAGTTCACTATTGCCCAAGTGTTTAAAGCCTCTGCCGATGAAGGATTTTTTCCGAAAATTTTCTCTAAAGTCAGTAAAGCCGATGCGCCAATTTGGGGCATGACTATTATCGTCTCGATCCAAACAGCATTATCGCTGATGACCATTAGCCCATCACTGAGCAAACAGTTCGAAGCACTCGTTAACCTCGCCGTCGTCACCAACATTGTGCCTTATATCTTATCTATGGCCGCGCTTGGCATAATGCAAAGACAGCAAAAAGTGCCGATCAATAAAGCCCGCGTTGCCAACGTGATCGCCGTAATCGGTGCGTTATATAGCTTCTATGCTCTGTACAGCTCAGGCGAAACCGCAGTGATGCTTGGCGCCATAGCCACCTTCTTCGGTTGGACTATTTTCGGCGTGATCTCAAACCAAGCGCCTGTTGCCGATACACGTCCAGCCTAAATACGGCTAACGCAGATCGGAAACAATTAATACCAACATCCACATCAAGACTAACGATAACTCAGGGATCATAGGCCAAGCCTATGATCCCCTGGAGAATACTTGCTCATTATCGGGGGATTTATGAATAAGACTTGTCTCGCTTTAGTGTTACCTATGCTATTAACGGCCACCACCAGTCAGGCGGTTGAACTCTATAAAGATCAAAAAAATACCTTAGATTTAACGGGTTGGTTAGGGTTTGCAGCATTAAATGACAGCCACGATACTTCAGTTATCGACGACTCATCACGACTAAGATTCAGCTTCGAGCGCAGCGAGAAAAATGGTTGGACCGCTTTTGCTACCACAGAATGGGGGATCAACATGGTCTCCAGCGACGATGGGCTAGTGATGCAAGGGGGCAAACTAGCCGCCGAAAAAACCGATGATTTTCTCTATAACCGCTTAGGTTATGTTGGCATGTCCCATGATACATGGGGCAACCTGAGTTTCGGTAAACAATGGGGAGCCTATTACGATGTCGCAGGCACTACAGATTTACCGAACGTATTTGCAGGTTACAGCGTTGGCGCTTACACCTTCGGTGATGGCAGCCTCACAGGTACAGGCCGTGCCGATTCCGCATTCATTTACCGTAATAATTTAGGCCCAGTACAAATCGCCCTGCAATATGCCGCCAAAACCAATGGTGATGTCAGCCTAAAGAACGATGACGGTAGCGAGATGACCAACTCAGAACTGAGTTTTGACAGCAGCTACGGCGCCAGTATCACTTATGCGGTAACCGATAAATTTAAGCTACTCGCAGGTTTTAACCGCGGCGATTTTGAAGGCCACTTAGGCAATACTCAAGTCGATGAAACCAATGAAATTATGGGCATTGGTGCCATGTATGGTGACTACTATCACTATGCCGAAGGACGTGAGGCCAGCGGTCTCTATGTGGGCTTTAACGCTCACAAAAGTAAAAATAATGAACTGGTCAACGGCGATCTCTACGACGCCACTGGTGCCGAGTTGATGACTGCCTATCAATTCGACAACGGATTTGTGCCCATGGTTGTACTCAGTTATTTAGATTTAGACACAGATGCAGCTACGCCGATTCAAGGTCAATGGACTCGCCAATTTGCCATGCTGGGGCTGCATTATCGCTACAGTAACGACACTGTGATGTTTGCCGAGATGAAGCTAGATTTCAGTGATATGGATGATCCTGCACTCGAAGCACAGGAAGACAACAGCTTCGCAGTGGGGATTAACTACTTCTTTTAAAGCTCAAGGAAGTTTTACCAAGGTTGCTACAGCACCCATTCAACTTTGGCATTGCTTAGTCGCATGAAGCAGGACGATTTTGAGTAACAGTCTTTAGTGACCGTTCTAATCACATGTTGAGTTAAATCATGTTTAGCAGGATAGGCAGCTCGCGTCATCGCTCATATGCGTGAGCTTATTTGAGACTGAGGTGCGGCGCACGTTCCGTCTACAAACGCTCGCCGTAACACTCATTGGATGGTACCGCAGGCTTACCATTATCTCTACGCCACTCCAAGTTAGCTTCTGGAGTGGCTTTTTTCTAAAAAATTGAGCGGTTTAAGCCGATGTGCATTACGACTTTGCGCTTGACTTCAATGGCCAACGTTTAATCCTTCGCCATTTATCGCATTAATACAGCGTTGTACGACTTCTTCGAAAGTGCCATCTATACTCACTTGGATAACGTCAGCTTCATCAGTCGCGGGCATTTCCAGCGTGTCGAACTGACTCTTGAGTAGCTCAATCGGCATGAAGTGGGCTTTTCTGGCAAACATGCGTTCTTTGACTAATTCAAAATCTCCGTATAGATGAATGAACACCAGCTTGCTGTTGTTCTGACGGATTAAGTCACGATACTGGCGACGCAGTGCAGAGCAGACAATAACCCCCTGCTCCCCCTTTTGCTCAATGCTATACACAGCGTCGTTGATGCGCTCAAGCCAAGGAGCGCGATCGCTATCGTTGAGCGGTGAGCCAGATTTCATCTTGATAATATTGGCTCTAGGATGCAGATCATCACCATCAATAAATTTCGTCTCTAAAGCCTCTGCGACCGCGGCACCAATTGAAGATTTGCCACAACTAGAGACGCCCATGAACACATAGCTATTGCCTTTTTTTCTCTCAGTCACTTTGTTAACCTCATGCCAATTCTCGAATTTAGTCACTTCCCACTCTACCATATTACGGGTAACATGTTACCGGTAACCTACAAAAATGTGGACAACTTAACTAACAAGGAAAAGTCCTCTTATGTCTGATATGTCATTGATTCTGACAGCGCTGGGTTCAATTGCCCTGCTACTGTTCTTAGTGATGAAAGTGAGATTACATGCAGTAGTATCACTGATACTGGTGTCGATCATTGCCGGCCTTTTCTCTGGCATGAACCCAGCTGATATTACCAATACAATTCAACAAGGTATGGGGGGAACACTGGGCTTTGTTGCGGTTGTGGTCGCTTTGGGAGCCATGTTTGGCCGGGTAATGGAAGAGACTGGCGCGCTAGATCAGATAGCCCATACACTGCTGAATAAATTTGGTAACGACAAAGCTCACTGGGCCATGACCTTTACAGGCTTTATCTGTGCATTACCTCTCTTCTTCGATGTTGCTGTGGTACTGCTGATTGGCATCGCCTTTGCCGTGGTTCGTAAAGGGGGCGGCAGCGTCGTTAAAATTGGTATTTCACTGCTCGCGGGTATTGCCACCTGTCAGGCATTTCTCATCCCTGCACCGGGGCCTATTTTGGTCGCTTCCCAGCTCAATGCCGACTTTGGCTACATGATAGTCTTCGGTTTATTGGCATCGATTCCGGCGATGATTCTAGGCGGCCCGCTCTTTGCCAGCCTCATCTCCCAAAAAGTCCATGTTGAGCTGCCTGCCCACGAGCAGCAGGAAAAAGGTGAACGAGAAGGCGGACCGATCCCCTCATTCGCGCTATCAATCAGTATTGTGGTGTTCCCACTGCTGCTTATCGGTTTAAAGACGGTGGTGTCACGCTTTATTGATGAAAAATCCGACCTGCATAATTGGCTCGCCTTGATAGGTCATCCCTTCACCGCCATTTTGCTAGCATGTTTAATCGCATTCTATGTACTGGGCGTGAGACGCAATATTCCCAATGAGCGCATCATGGAAATCTGTAGCAGTGCGCTCCAACCTGCTGGGATCATTATTCTCGTCACCGGTGCTGGCGGCGTGTTTAAGCAAGTGCTGATTGACTCAGGTGTCGGCGATGCATTAGGCAATATGTTGGCAGGTTCGGGATTACCGATTGTAATACTGGCATTTATTTTGTCGGCGTCGGTGCGCGTGATCCAAGGGTCGGCAACCGTGGCCATGTTAACGGCTTGCGGCCTTATCATCCCAATACTTGAACCACTAAACTTAGATGGTGCTCAATTGGCGGCAATTACGATTGCCATTGGCGGAGGTTCGATTGTGCTCTCGCACGTTAATGACTCAGGCTTCTGGCTCGCTAACCGTTTTCTTGGATTATCAGAAAAACAAACGCTGCAAACGTGGACTGTGATGGAGACCATTATAGGTACGACGGGCGGCATAGTCGCAGTCATCATCTCTGCGTTTCTCTAACGATAACCTGTGATGACAAACATAAGTCGTTAAGCGAAAGAACGAGGGGAAGTCTACAGTGTTTCCCCTAAATCAATACGATAGCCCAGATCGATAACCGATTCTGCTATCTCTTTGCCATTTAACCTGTCTAATAGCTCAGTAGCAGCAATTCGACCAATCTCTTTTCTCGGCGTAATAATGCTCGCCAATTTTGGCGTCATAGATTGGCCAATATCATGGCCATGAAACCCTGCAACGCCAATTTGTTCAGGGATCTTGATGCCTTGTCTTTGACACTCAAATATCACCCCCGCCGCTAAATCATCGTTGGTGCAGAAAAAACTATCCACATAGGGATATTTCGCTAATGTTTGTTGCAATAACGACGCCCCCAAGGAAAACGACGAGGCCTCATTTGTGGTCATCGCCAAAGGTGTAAGCTGAGCTTGCTGCATCGCTAACTCGTAGCCTCGCATCTTAAGCTGAGTGCGAATATCCATGCGCGCACCTAGGTAAGCAATGTGGCGATAGCCTTTTGCAATCATGGCCTTAACCATTTCGCATGCGGCCGCGGTGTTATCGAAACCCACACACTGTTGAATCGAAGGCGACACACTATCCATCATTTCGATGACCGGAATGCCCGCCGTTTCAATCATTCGCACGGTACGCGGCGTGTGGTAACTTTCGGACAAGAGTAAGCCATCGATATTGTAAGAGAGCAGTGATGCCACCCGCTCTTCTTCTAATTCGGCCTGATACCCGTAGTGAGCCAGCATGGTTTGATAACCGCGTTTGCCGGTCACATTCTCAATACCGCGCAGCACTTCAGCAAATACTTGGTTGGTTAACGAAGGCACTAACACGCCAATAGCGCGACTGGTTGCTTGCGCTAAAATTTCCGGCGCGCGATTAGGAATATAACCTAAGGTTTCTAACGCGATAGCAATCTTCTCTTGAGTGCTTTGCGCCACCCTTGTTGGATTTTTTAAATAGCGACTCACCGTCATTTTGGTGACCCCAACTTGATCGGCAACGTCTTGTAGACTGGGTCTACGCTTTTTATTCATAATATCTAATGTTAGTTAACGAACCGCGGATATGGGTGAGATGTATAGCTAAAATATCGAATATAAACAAATAGTAGACATAAACATCAGACAGGGATCTTATAATAGTTCGCCCAGCGATACCAGTTGAGGACTATTTTAGCGGAATGACCATGCTAGCTAGGCCACTCCAAACTCATATCTGGAGCGGCCTTTGAACATTATTTGTGATGGCGAAAAGTGTTACTTAGCCTGTTGGCGACCCTGAGCGGGTTTACCTGCAGGTTTACCACCACTCTTTGATGGACTTCCGCCTTTAGCACTGCTTTTAGCTTGAGCGCCTCCGGCCTTAAAACCAGACTGGCCGAAGGGCGCCTTCGCTCCCGGACGGCTCGAATGGGCTCCGCTAGGTTTAGAGCCAGTTGGTTTAGCTCCTGCTGGCTTAGAACTGGCAGGCTTAGCGCCATTCGCTGCTGGTTTTCCACCTTTGCTGGCAGGTTTTGATTCAGTACCAGCCTGAGCTTGCGCGCCGCCTTTAGCCGGACTTTTAGATTTACCGTCGCCCTTGCGGTCATCAAACTGATTACCCGAGAAACGCGTAAAGGCTTTTTGGCCTTGGTTGGCATCTTTCATCCACTTAGGTCCGCGCTCATTTCGACCTTCTGGTGGCACTAACTGATGCGGACTATTGCCGATCAAGTCTTCACGTCCCATGGCAGTTAACCCTTCACGGATCAATGGCCAACCCGCAGGATCGTGATAACGCAGCAATGCTTTGTGCAAGCGACGTTGGCGCCCTTTCTTCGGCACAGAGACCACTTCGCTGGTGTGCTTGACGTTTTTCAGCGAGTTTAACTCGGTATGATAAATCGTGGTCGCATTCGCCATCGGTGACGGGTAAAAGTTCTGTACTTGGTCGAGCTTAAACTTACGCTCCTTCAACCACAGCGCTAAGTTCACCATGTCTTCGTCGGTCGTGCCTGGATGCGCCGAAATAAAGTAAGGGATCAGGAACTGCTCTTTGCCCGCTTCCTTAGAAAACTTGTCGAACAATTCTTTAAACTTATCGTAGGCGCCCATGCCGGGCTTCATCATCTTGCTGAGCGGACCTTCTTCGGTATGCTCAGGGGCGATTTTTAAGTAGCCGCCCACATGGTGCTGCACTAACTCTTTAACGTAGGCCGGATCTTCGATCGCCAAGTCGTAACGCACGCCAGAGGCAATCAATACTTTCTTGATGCCAGGTACCGCACGCGCAGCGCGATACAAGTCGATTGTATGTTTATGATCTGTGCCTAAGTGGCCGCAAATCGATGGAAACACACAGGATAAACGACGACAGGTTTTTTCAGCCTTTTCGCTGGTACAACCTAAACGGTACATGTTGGCGGTAGGGCCGCCTAAATCGGAAATCACTCCAGTAAAGCCTGGCACTTTATCCTGAATATCTTTGATTTCTTTAACAATCGATTCTTGTGAACGACTCTGAATGATTCGACCTTCATGCTCGGTAATCGAGCAGAAAGAACAGCCACCAAAGCAACCACGCATGATGTTGATAGACGTCTTGATCATGTCATAGGCAGGAATTTTTTCCTTGCCGTAAATCGGATGAGGAATACGCTGGTAAGGTAAATCGAATACGGCATCCATCTCATCGGTATTGAGCGGCCATGCGGGCGGATTCACCCAAACGGCGCGGTCGCCATGGGGTTGAAATAACGCGCGGGCACAACCTGGATTTTGCTCTTGGTGCAAAATCCGTGAAGCATGGGCATATAAATATTTGTCTTCAGAGACTTTTTCAAACGCTGGCAGCAGCACATAGGTTTTATCCCATGGCTTAGGTTTAGGCGGTTGAACGCTAATAGGCTTAGGGGCTTCGTTATCGAATATCTTCACATCGGACGGGCCAGACAAGTTAGCACAACCCACATCATCGGCGCCGTAAGGATTCGGCAGCGGCTCTATCTTGTGCAGTTGGTCAATCTTGCGCGAGTCCATACCGCGCCATTCGGGCAGCGGCTCTTTACGGATAACGGCTGTGCCACGCACATCATGCAACGAGCTGATCGGTTCACCGGCAGCTAAGCGGCGTGCCACTTCGACTAAAGGACGCTCGGCATTGCCGTACATCAGAATGTCGGCCTTGGCATCGAAAATCACACTGCGACGCACTTTATCCGACCAATAATCGTAATGGGCGATACGGCGTAAACTGGCTTCGATACCACCAATAATCACAGGCACATCTTTAAAGGCTTCTTTACAGCGCTGGGTGTACACAGTCACGGCGCGATCTGGGCGCTTACCGCCAATATCACCGGCGGTATAAGCATCGTCGGAGCGTAAACGACGGTCGGCGGTGTAACGGTTAATCATCGAATCCATGTTACCGGCGGTGACGCCAAAAAACAGATTCGGGCGGCCCAATTGCATAAAGGCTTCTTTGCTCGACCAATCTGGCTGGGAAATAATCCCAACTCGGTAACCCTGAGCCTCTAACATACGGCCGATCACCGCCATGCCAAAGCTTGGGTGATCCACATAAGCGTCGCCTGTGACTATGATGATGTCACAGCTATCCCAACCAAGCTTATCCATCTCCTTGCGAGACATAGGTAAGAAAGGCGCAGTGCTGTCGCCCGTGGCCCAATACTTGGGATGACTAAAGAGTGTGGATTCAACTTGCATGGATTGTGACCCGAAAACGTAATGTCGAATAAAGGCGCCACGAAAATAAGTTACGCCAATTTAGGGACGCGGAGTATAGCAGGGAATGGAGGATAGATGCGATTAAAAAAACACCACTCGAGGCATTTTCAGGGGTATTTGAGCCGGAAGCGTAATACCCCTAAATCCGCTATGGATATGGCTTAGGGCGGAACTGACCGCCCAAACCTGCGAGCCTAGAGACCCTTTCCTAAACCTTGAGCAAAATGCAGCAAATTCACCAACGCCAAACTGATAATCACTAGCCAAGTGAGCAATACGCCCCAAAAACGACCAAAATGATAACCACCTTGGCCTTGAGTTAAGCCAATAGCATGGAGTAAGCGCGCCACTATCCACACAGTCCCAAAACAGTGTAAATAAAATGCAGGCAAGCCACCCGCTTCGGCCACCAGCATTAAAATCAATACGATAGGCGCATTTTCGATCAGGTTAACATGCACTCGATTAGCCAAAGCTAAGGCGCTGTTACCACCATCCCCTAGGCCGATTTTCTGACCTCGCCTTAATTTCACTACTCGATAAGCCAAAGCGACAATTAATAGCCCTGTGAGGCTAGCGTAAAGACCCGTTACCATCAAAGACATGCCTATTTCCCTTTTATCAAAAAGCTGACTATAGCCCGAGCTGCAAAAAATCAGCAATTTATTTGTATTAAGGTTAAAAGCCATTAACCTTTTATAGACAAGATAGGTTAATATGCGCGCGTCATTCCCTACAACTTTTTATACAGTGAATACCCCGATTGGATAACGACGAGTTTATCGAAAAACGCAGATTTATCATAAAACTAGGAAAAGCCTTGCATAAGTTTGGCACACCCGCTTATCGTCTAGAAACCCACTTACAAACCGTTGCTCGCACCTTAGGTATCGAAGGCTATTTCCTTATTTCTCCGACGTCGATGACCTTCGTTTTGCAACATGATACCGATCAAGAATATAACCATGCTGCTCGAGTTAAGCCCGGTGAACTCGATTTAGGCTCACTCGCCCGCACCGATGAATTGGTCGATGAGTTAACCTCAGGTAAACGCACTTTGGCCGAGGCCTTAGATCGCTTAGAAGAAATCGCCAATAAACCCAATCCCTATGGCCCTGTATTAACTTGCTTTTCTTTTGGAACTTCTGCCGCCGCTTTCGCTATGCTGATGGGCACGGGTTGGAACGATGTATTTTGGTCAGGATTATTAGGCTTATTCGTCTATGGCTTGGTATACCGTGCCGAACGCTCGGCCCGCATGGCCGAAGTGCTCGAACCCTTCGCCACTATCCTTTGCGCCATCGCAGCCTGTGGCATAGCGCGTATCGATCCAAATATTAATATCCCAGTAGTGATCCTTTCCTCCATTATTATTTTTATTCCCGGCTTAGCCTTAACCTTAGGTTTAGCCGAACTCGCCGCACGGGATTTAATTTCTGGCACGGCGCGCATCATGGATGCGAGCATGCAATTATTTAAGCTGTACTTTGGTGCAGTGCTCGGCATGGCAATCGGTAAAGCTATGTTCGGCGAAGCGATTCATATTGAACCTGAGGGTTTACCTCGCTGGGCAATTTGGTCGGCGGTTCCGATTCTATCTATGGCGCTGGTTTTTATCTTCAAAGCACGGATGCAAGATTCGCCTTGGGGCGTATTGGCTGGGATAGTGGCGTTTTTCTCAGCCATGCTCGGCGGACATTATTTTGGTGATTCGGTGGGGATCTTCTTTGGTGCCTTGGCAGTAGGAATTTATTCTAACCTCTTCGCCCGCTGGATGAAGGCGCCTGCCTCCATCGCCCTGTTGCAGGGAATAGTGATCTTAGTCCCCGGCAGTAAAACCTATATCGGACTCAATGCACTGATCTCAGGTGAGACCATGCTCAATCAGTCGCACATAGGCTCGCAAATCTTTTTGATTTTTATGTCGCTAATTGCGGGGCTCATCTTTGCTAACGTCGCTGTCCCACCTAGGCGTACACTGTAACAATCGCTAATCCGGCTGGAGCCCGCGCCCAGCCGCTACCTCAAGATAATCTTAAGCTAACCTTAAGTAAAATAAGAAACTTATTAAAATGTTTCCTTGACTAACACTCGTTTTCAATGTGTTATTAAATTGTGAATTGCAACGTGAAATTGTTTTCGCTGCAGTCGTCGATTTCATGGGAGTGGCCTTTTATGCAGAAATTTTTTCAGTATGCATGCATCCTATCTTGTTGTGTTGGCAACCTAATCAGGATTGCCCAAGCAGAAGAGGCTAAGCTCGCCGATCCCGCAAACCAAGATCAAACAAAACAAAAAGTCAGCAAGATTGTGGTGGTCAACAACCCCATTTTTGATGAGTCAGATCCCGATGCTTTTTTCATTCACCGCTGGGCTAACTCTCTGCATATCAACACCAAAGAATACGTGGTACTCGATAATTTAACTTTCAGCGAAAATGATACTGTCACCCAGAAAGATCTCAACGAATCCCAACGCCTGTTACGCGCAGTGCCTTACATTCGCGACGCCAAAATTTATATCGCAGAAAAAGATCCCCAAGCCGATGTCGATCCATCCGTTGAGTCCGTGGTGGTGGAGACCTGGGATAATTGGTCATTATTACCGACAGCGAGTTTGAGTAGTTCAGGTGGCGACACCCGTTACTCCTTCGGGCTCAAAGAAGACAACTTGCTTGGAACTGGGATCCGCACTCGACTTAAATATCAATCCAATGAATCTCGGAATGGCTATAAATTTGCTTTTGAAGCGCCGCTCAGCATTATTGAACACGGCACAGTTGCCGCTGAGTTCTACGACAATAGCGACGGCCAAGCTAAACACGTTTATGTGAGTAAACCCTTCTATTCCCTCAATACGAGTACTATGTATTCGGCGGAGTTTTTAGACGATAACCGTACAGATACCCTCAGACAAAATGGGCAAGAGGTGAATGAGTTCACACACACAGTCGACTATCTCAATCTGCAATACGGCTGGTTAATTAATAAAAACAGTCAGCACCTTTCTCGCTTTATTACTGGTGTCACCCAAGACAAACACGAGTTTATCCATTCTGAGCGCTATCCTACTTCCATGCTCCCTCAAGACAGGGACTTTATGTACCCTTGGGTCGCCTACGAGTTTATCGAAGATGATTTCCACGTACTGAATAATGTTCACCTGATCACCAACAATGAAGACTTTAACTTAGGTTGGCATCACTATTTACAATTCGGTATAGAAACCAATGATATAGGTGATAATAATCCCTTAGGCTACCACGTTAACTGGCAAAGCACTGGCGGGTATAAGTTTAACGATCAACTGTGGCTGTTAGAAATGGGGGGAACAAGCACTATCGGCACCACCCAAAAAGATACTTATAAGTTTGATATTCAAGCCGAATACTTCTATCAAATTCATCCTAAGTGGACGGCTTATGGCAAAGCTTGGGCTAGCCTTTCACAGAACACTTATCTGGATCTAACAAAAGGATTAGGGGATGAAACTGGCGTGCGCGGTTATCCAAACGAATACCAACAAGGGGATAATCAGTGGTTACTGACCGCCGAGATACGCAACTACCCCAATATCAACTTATACCAACTGGCTGAATTAGGCTGGGCAGTCTTTGCCGATCTGGGTCAAGCCTCCGGCGGCCAACTCGCCGAGAATAACGAAGTCAGCGGTCCACTGGGTAGCATAGGCATAGGCGCGCGGATTTATTCCTCTCGATCCAGCTATGGCAACGTAGCCCATATTGATTTTTCACTCCCTTATACGGGCGGCGAGTCAGTAAACAGCTGGGAATGGCGATTCCTAGTGAAAAGCAGTTTTTAAACCTAAGGTACATAATAATCGTATGAACTATGTACTTTTTAAGACAATCCTTGACGCCTTGTGGCCTAAAATAATCCTGACGCTATCTGCCTAACCTCCTGCTCAACCCTCTGTACCAAAGAAGCGTCTGCCAATAAGGGAGAACCACAATTAAAGGGAGGTTTAGGATCATATTCAAACAATAACTGCAGTGTTTTAGCCTGTTGTTCACCCTCTATATTGGCAATGAGTGCCAAAGCAAAATCGAGCCCTGCAGTAATACCGCCGCCACTGATCCGATTACGGTCAATCACAATACGTTTATTTTCAAAAGTAATTTGAGGATATTGTGCCAATACTGAAGCATAAGCCCAGTGAGTGGTCGTGCGATAACCATTAAGTAAACCTGTTGCCGCAAGAATCAAGGCTCCAGTGCATACAGATGTAATGTATTGCGCTTGCTCCCCCTTGCGTTTTAAGAAAGAAATGACTTGCTCATCCTGTATTTGCGCCAAAGGATTTGCGCTCCCAGGCACTAACAGGATATCTATCGGCGGACAATTATCGAAATCGTAATTAGGTTGTAAGTTAACGCCCGCATCACAGGGTAATAGCATGCAGGTTTTCGCAAAAGTGAAGGTTTCAAAAGATGGCACAAAGGCTAAAAACTGTAGTGGCCCATAGGCATCGAGCATCGTCATGCCGGGATAAAGAAAAATACCTACTCTTAATTTGTGTTTGATTGGATTATTTATTTTATCACTTTGGGCCGTTTCAATATTTTCACTCATCACAGATTCTCCATCGGTAGTGACAATTTCATATTTCAGGTAACACTGTCGTTGCAGCTAACCCTATGATCATCACTATAAAGCCCATTATTCCTAACCATCAGGCACAAACTCGCCCGAATGTTTCAAATGGTACACCTGAGCCTATCTGTTCCACTTAAGCAAAAATCACAACACAAGAGCCATTGAGGCTAATGTATAATCAAACGCCTGAATTGAATTTGGAGCAAAATCCAGTATGCACACCAAGCCCCACATGCGCATAGAACAAAACCCGCGAGCGATGCTCAAGGTTCTCCACGTTTTCAAGGAAATGCTTAAACAGCAAGATTATCGTGATATTGCAGTGGCAGATATTGCGCACAAAGCCGATGTCGGGCGCACGACGTTTTATCGCTACTTCAAACGTAAGCTGGATATTCTTATTGCACTACATCAAAATATTTTTGAAAATATCTTTGAAGATCTACGGTCAACCGAAGACTGGCTTTCAACTAACACACCACCCTCATTGGAAAAACTGCTTATTACTTTTAGCCGAAACAGCATGTTTCGCCGTTCCATGTCATTTAGACTAGGTAGCGACCTCGATGCTGCAACTAAACAATTACAAACTAAACTTGTGCAACATATCGAAAATAAATTGATCAACACCTTCAACACTGACGAATTTATTATTCCAAGCTACACATTAGCCCATAGCATAGCAGCTCTTTATTTATGCCAAATTCAACAACTTATCGCCAGTCCCACACCTTGTTCTACACAACAAGCAAAATACTTACACTTACTGACTCGAGGCATGATTGTAGCTGCATTGACGACAACTAATAGCAGCGAAGCCCACACCAATGGAAATCATTAAGGTAAAAATCACAGCATTTACATCATTCTCAAGCGATGAGTTTGGTAATCCAACGCAAACCAAAGGTGCTACGCAGTAGTTTTACAGTGCTGTTGTGGCGCATTTGAAACAGGCAGCCAAGGCTAAAACTGACGATTAAACCTGGTGTCGACCCTATAAAATCACGACTGCTTTGCGCTAATTGTCGTTTCCTCATCAGTAACAAATCATGCTGCAACTGGCCTTGTTCCGTCAGCACAGTCAGCTTAAACTGCTGTTTTTTAAGTAACTGTTGAATTAGCATAGTCGCGCCTCCTATTTTTGGTGTTCCGACTCTCGAGTCGAGAGCAAAAGCTGTAATTGCTGCCAAGTCTTCGAAAAGCCAGTTTGTGACAGCACATAGCCAAGACTACGCCAACACCAAAGCAATAAAACAAACTGTAGCACCACCAAAGCGCTCACTGTGGCCAATAACGAACCGCTCAATTGAAACAGCATATAGCCCAACAGCAATAAAATACTGCCCCAGAATAACGTAATGCCAGTACCAAAACAGACGACTAAAGCCGCAGCGATAATCAGGCTACGCCCTGTTAACCGCCATTCTGCCGTTGCTATTTTCCCGGCCAACTTCAACTGCTCGAGATAGGCTTGCTTCACTGAACTGCTAAGAACAGCTATTTCAGCCAGTTGATCCATTGCCTGATCAATAACTTTATGCTGGGCAGCAGCTGATGCTGTCTGCCCAGTTTTGGCGGTTTGCGCACTATGCTGGACGGGCCTTTGTTCTGGCGCCTCTGACCTTGCACGGTTTTGCATAAATCCACCTTAGCGACGGCGCAATAAAGCCGTTAATACCACGCCAGCGGCAAAGGCAATCCCAGCTGTGGCCAATGGATTTTGCACTGCCAACTCACGGGTTTTGCTATAAGAACTTTGCAGTTGTAATTTGATTTCCTCCTGCTTGAGCGCCAGAGTTTCCTGTGAGCTAGCTGCCGTTTTACGCAAAGTGTCTTCTGCAACTGCGGCTTTCTCTGCTACTACATCAACAGCATGGTGCGTCACTTCAGTTGCTTTCGCTGTTGTGGGTGAATTTAAAGCACCGCTATCTTTACTGTTAGTTTGTTCTGCTACGCTTTTTGAACTGGCCATAGAAAGCCTCCTTGGTGAACACTGTGCAATGCAACAAGATGCTGCACTTTGCGTACAAACCAATGCAATGGCTATACCAAACAATATAAACGCATAAAAACAATAAGTTATAACTACTTTATTTCTATTAACCCTCTCAGTTAACGGTAGATGTTACCTGCATTGAGTAATTTTTACCTGCGACGAAGAAAGGCGAGAAATGGCTGTAATGGCGGCTAAGCTGAAAGCTAAATAAGCGATAGACTGAAGGGACGGGAGAACAAGATAACTCTTATTTTTTAATTAGTTAATCAAATAAAATTTATCATTACCGTATAAATTAAAAAACAAAAAGCCCGTTTGTCATTACGACAAACGGGCTTTTTGTTGAATGAGGTGAGTTGGCCGATAAGCCGGGTCCTGTCTTGGACAGTCATTCATCTAGGCCTGCAATCGCTCACAGGCTCAAGCGACCTACCCGGTTCCAACGCGAGCCACGCCATACGGAACCCTATTTGGTCTTGCTCCGGGTGGAGTTTACCTTGCTACGAACTATTGCTAGCCGCACGGTGCGCTCTTACCGCACCCTTTCACCCTTACCGACCTGATAAATCAGGCAGGCGGTCTACTCTCTGTTGCACTTGTCGTCGGTTCGCACCGCCCAGGCGTTACCTGGCACCCCGCTCTTTGGAGCCCGGACTTTCCTCCCCGTTCTTGCGAACGCGGCGACTGTCTGGCCAACTCGGCGCGGATTATAGCCTAAGCCACCCTGATGCACCACAGATAATCCGCTCGTAACCGTTTTAGCGCTTATAAATCAGACTCTAGGCCGTATTTATACAGAGCATTCTTTTTAAGTCCATGAATTTGCGAGGCAATTGCTGCGGCTTTCTTCAATGGTAATTCTTCACATAAGAGTTTGAGCGTATTAATAGCGACGGTGGGAATCGCTTCGTCATCACTCAAATGGTAGCCATGCACCATAAGCACGATTTCACCCTTCTGCTGATTCGGGTCAGTACTAACAGTGGCAAGCACCTCTGAGACAGGACCAGATAAAAAAGTTTCGAAGGTTTTGGTCACTTCACGCGCCATGACGACGTGGCGTTCGCCACCAAGCACTTCAACCATAGTCGTTAGACTGTGCTCAATGCGGTGGGGTGATTCATAAAATATCAGCGTGCGCGGATCTTCTTTCAATGCCAATAACTTATCAGCGCGGGCTTTTTCTTTAGACGGCAGAAAACCTTCGAAAGAAAAACGGTCCGATGGCAAACCCGAGGCGCTCAGGGCGGTAATTGCCGCGCAAGGGCCGGGTAAGGGGATCACATTAAACCCAGATTGGCGCACATGGGAAACCAAGTGATAACCCGGATCGGAAATCAACGGGGTACCCGCATCTGAAATTAATGCAATCGACAGTCCAGCTGCAAGCTGATCGACAATCCACTGGGCACGAGCACGCTCGTTATGGTCATGCAGCGCCGTAGTTTTTGTGGTAATACCAAAGTGGCTCAATAACTTACCGCTGTGGCGAGTATCTTCACAGGCGATCAATGAAACCTGATTCAGCACCTCTATTGCCCGTGAGCTCATATCGCCCAAATTACCTATGGGAGTAGGAACTATGTAGAGTGCGACGCTTTGGTCCATATATACCTCTGTAATGACAGTGCCAAGACTTTCGTCAAGCGCGAGAGAAGGTTAAACTAGAGGCTGCATCTTACCAGAGTGAAGCCCAGTGTTAAAAAGCCTGAATACAACTAAGTTCGTTTCCGTGGCCATTTTATCGGTAATCTTGGCGGGTTGTGGCACTTCAACGCCCACCTCGACCGAAACTGCACCCACAGTGGCCACCTCTTTAGCATCCGCACCTTTGTCGGCCAATGTGTATTTGGCACAAGCCGCCAATAGCAAAGATCCGCAGCAGCGCGATACTAATCTGCTGCTCGCAGCCCATGCCTACATCAATGCCAACGACTACGCAGCAGCGCAGAAGCTACTAAAATCGATACAGCCAAGCTTGAATCAGAGCCCAACATTTCTGGCCGAACATAAATACTTGACCGCGCGCGTGCTTGAACATACGTCCACCTATAGTGATGCACTTAAAGTTCTCAATTATCCAAGCAATTGGAGTTTGCCAAGCTGGCAGATGACGGCTTATCACCAATTCAAGGCGCATTTATATCAATTGAATAAACAGCCTATTGAGCAAGTGCGTGAACTGAGTTTACTGACGACTTACTTGCCCCCCGCCCAAGCCAACGAGGTGAATAACGCGATTTGGCAAGTGCTGCAGCCAATGCACGAACAAACCTTAAAAGCCTTTACCCAAGATGCTAAGACTCCTGTGTTTACGGGTTGGTTGCAATTGGCTTATATCGCGAAGCATTATGCTGTCGATCCGACACAGTTAGTACGCTACTTAGGCGAATGGCAGAAACAAAATCCTTATCATCCTGCAGCGGCTAAGCTACCCGCCGATCTTGACAGAGCCTTAAACGCTAAGCCATTTACGCCAAAAAACATTGCTGTGCTGTTGCCGCTGACGGGCCCAAGAGCTAACGCTGCCAATGCAATTCGCCAAGGCATATTAGCCAGTTACATGGCAAAGCAAAATGACCAAGTCGCAGTCAACTTTTATGACACGGCAAACGATGCTGCCAGCGCTTACCAACAGGCGCTAACTGCGGGAGCCGAATTTATTATTGGCCCATTATTGCCTACTGAAATTGAACAACTGCAAGTGAGCAATGCGGCAAACACTGCCGCCACTAATGCGGTGACTAATACTGCTAACCCAGACAAAACGGCCAATACAGCACCTGCTACGCCTGTGCCACAACTATATTTAAATCAAGTAGATAAGTTCACCCCCGATCCGAATAAGTTCTACTTTGCATTATCTCCCGCACAAGAGGCGGCCGATGCGGCGGAGCATTTATATCAAGATGGCGTAACTATGCCGTTACTGCTCGCCAGTAACGATGCCCTTGGCAAACGCATGGCCGAAAGCTTTATTCAAGCATGGAAAAAGAAGAGCGATAACCCTGTCGAAGTTCACTACTTCGATGGCGGTGATAAAATGCGCACCACAGTACAAGATGCCCTTGGAGTGCGCGATAGCCAAGAGCGGATCGCCCGTATTAAAGAGTTGTTAGGCAATTCAGTACAAGCCGACTTCCGTTCACGCCAAGATATTGATGCCATTTATATGATTTCAACGCCACAGGATCTAACCCTGCTCAAGGCCTTTATCGACGTAAACTTTAGCGTTTTCACACAACCTGTGCCTTTATATACCTCAAGCCGCAGCCGAGTTGAAAATGAAAGCACACAAACGGCGCAGGATTTAAATAACCTGACCCTAAGCGACGCACCTTGGCTAATGCAAAACGGCGAAGAAAATCTGATGGTCAACACACTATTTTCGGGCTGGAATAACAGTCAGAAACGTTTGTTTGTTATGGGTTATGATGCAATGGATTTGATCGGCCGTTTAGCGCAAATGCGCTCATTCACAGGTTATCAATTCAATGGTCGCAGTGGTGCTTTATCTGTCAGTCCAGATGGAATAGTCAACCGCCAATTAAGCTGGGGACGTTATGAAAGAGGTAGCTTCCGCCAGTTATGACACTCGGACAGCAGGCAGAATCGCAAGCCCAACGTTACCTTGAACAACAAGGCTTAACTTTTGTCGAACGTAATGTCCGCTATCCGTTTGGGGAAATTGATTTAATCATGCGCCATAAAAGCTATTGGGTATTTGTCGAAGTGAAGTATCGTTCGGCAAATCAATATGGCGGCGCATTACAGGCCCTAAGCAGCGCGCAGATTTCGCGAATTCGCAAAGCGGCTAGCCACTATTTACAACTCAATAGACTCGATGTGCCCTGTCGTTTCGATGTCATCGCCATGGAAGCCGATCAAATTCATTGGCTAGTCGATGCCTTTTAAGTGCCAATAGTGAAAATTATTTTAACGTCTGTGCCTCAACACGCTTGTGGAAATATGGCATGATAGCAACACTTTATCCTGAAAGGATTTATCCATGTTAGAACGCATTAAAGACAGCTTTACTGAATCTATCCAGACAAAAATCGATGCAGCCGAAGCACTGCCAGAATCCATCGCCAAAGCGGCCGAGATGATGGTGCACTGTCTTTTGGGTGGCAATAAAATCCTTGCTTGCGGTAACGGCGGCAGTGCTGGCGATGCGCAACATTTCTCAGCAGAACTGCTAAACCGCTACGAGATTGAACGTCCACCCTTACCGGCCATCGCTCTGTCTACCGATACTTCAACCATCACAGCTATCGCCAACGACTATAGCTATGATGAGATTTTCTCAAAACAGATTTTTGCCTTAGGTCAACCGGGCGACATTCTGCTAGCAATCTCGACCAGTGGCAACTCAGGTAACGTGATTAAAGCCATTGAAGCCGCATTAAGCCGCGACATGACTATCGTAGCGCTAACAGGTAAAGATGGCGGCGCTATGGCTGGCCTACTGAGCGTGAACGATGTGGAAATCCGCGTACCTTCAAATGTCACTGCACGTATCCAAGAAGTGCACTTACTGGTGATCCATTGCCTGTGTGACAATATTGACCGCACCCTCTTCCCACAGGACGAGCAGCAATGAGACACGCTGCCCCGCTGTTAATGGTTTGCTTGCTGCTTCAAGGCTGCGCCGGTGCCGTTATGGTGGGCGCAGTCAGTGGCGCTATGATGGCCAACGACGAACGTACTGTTAAGACTCAGCTTGATGATACCAATACTGATTTTAAGATCACCAGCGCACTGCTAGAGCAAGAAGATCTTAAAAAACAAACGAATATCACGGGTGTATCCGTCAATGGCAATGTACTTATGATAGGCCAAGCCCCTAACTCTACGTTAAGGGATAAAGCCATCAAGGTCGTACAAGATCTTAAGCTCGGCGGCAAAATACATAATCAAATCCGCATTGGCAATCCAACCTCTTTCACCACCCGCAGCAATGACACTTGGGTTACAACCAAAGTGAAGGGCCGCATGCTGAACGAAAAAGATTTGGATGTGACTCGCATTAAAGTCATCACTGAAAATGGTGAAGTCTTCCTGCTGGGGGTGATTCATCGCTCACAAGCAGACTTAGCTGTTGATATCGCCCGTAATACTGCTGGCGTGCGTAAAGTGGTGAAAGTATTTGAGTATGCTAAGTAATTTTGCAGTTTATCTATTTAAAACTTAAGCCTAAGTGGTGAGCCAACTCGCCCACTTAGGCTTAAACCCTCGCTGTTATTTTCCCGTGAGTGTATCCGCTATCTTAGGTGCCGATTTTGATAGGATCGATCCTAACCAAGGTAAAAACAACGAAGGCAATACGATTAAGGCTGCACCGAGCCAACTTAAGTTATCCAACCATTCATCGAACAACAACCAGCCTAAAAAGACAATAAACAACAAGCCTGTGTATTCCGCAATCGCGATATCACTCGCCTGTGCCTTGCGGTAAGCCAGCACACAAAACCAGTGATAAACCAATAAAAATGCGTTGCTCAGCAAGGCCACGCCCACCAGCTCCCAACTCAAACCCTCAATACCCTGAAACGCTGCAATCACTAACGTTGCCGGAATACCCAGTAAGTTATATAGCATTAGCGTTAGCACAGGATGCTCAGCATGGGGCACTTTTTTAAGTGCTAACTGATTCACTGCAAAAGTAAAAGCAGAAAACAGTACAGCAATGCCGTACCAGTTCATTTCACTCGGTCGCAGGATAATCAAGATGCCGACAAAACCTAAGCCAGTACAGATTGTCTGAGCAGCGGTGATCCTCTCGCTCAGGAAGAAATACCCCATCAAAATAATCATTAGCGGTGCGGAATAAAACAATGAGCTAACTGTCGCGAGCGGCAATGCCATTAAGCCAATAATTAAAAAAAGCGCGCCAACTGAGCCTATGTTGGCACGCCAAAGGTGAACTGAGATATGTGTCGTCATCGGACGCTGCGAATACAACCACACTGGCAACAACATAAATACTGAAGAGATTTGCCTGACAAGGAGGAAAGTCGAGGCACTCGCATCGTCCGGTAACCACTTGATCGACACATCATAGAAGGCACTGAATAGATTACCTACTATCAATAAAATCAAACCAATAACTACTGGGCGTTGCATTTTTTAACATCCATAAATCTCAATGGCGGCATGATAATCCTCGCAAAACTTAAGCTGAAATGATGCTTTCTCATGCTAGATGAATTAAATTCATACTAAAGCCTTTAGATATTGAAAATCATGAGAAAGCTCCCGCCATTACGCGCTCTACAAGTATTTGAAGCTGCCGCCAGACAGCAGCATTTTTCTAAGGCCGCCGATGAACTGTGCATCACCCAAAGTGCAGTGTCTCACCAAGTGCGAGTATTAGAAGAGTATTTTGGCGAGCAACTGTTCGACCGTCAGGGGCGTAAACTGCAGTTAACGCCTAAGGGGCACGGACTATTTTTAGAGTTAGAGCGGATATTCAACGAGTTAAGCGACCTCAACTTGAAAGTACGCGATACGCCAAATCAACAGCTGTGCTTAGCCGTTTACAGCTCATTCTCAGTAAAATGGTTAATCCCAAGACTCGCCGATTTTCGCCGCCAATATCCGAGCGTGAAAATTCGCCTCGAGATGATCACCCAAGATCCTGACCTAAGCACCAGCACCGCGGATATCTTCATCGCCGGTAAGCTAAATCAACGTGGCTATTGGCAACAGTTACTGCACAAAGAGCGTTTAATTCCTGTATGCAGCCCCAGTTTTTACCTTAAATGGCGCGACATAAGCCTGAGTAATTTCCAGCAACAAGCTCTGCTTGTGGTTGATGAAGGACCATTAGGGCTCGACTGGCACAAGTGGTCATCGGCGCACCAAATACCACTCGATAACGAACAACAGCATGTGTTTAGTCATATTGTGATGGCGATTGAAGCGGCGATTGCTGGCCAAGGCTTAGCCCTAGCGCCGGACTTTATGGTGGCTGGCGATATCACAACGGGGCGTTTAGTCGCCTTGAATCTGCCCGATGTGCATACCGGATTTGAATTTACCTTCTTTTGTAAGCAACGCCGTTTATCAGAACCTGCGATTGCCGCTTTCTCATCTTGGCTAAAATCACAGGCTTAGGATGAATTTACAGGCACAAAAAAGCCGACGCGAACGTCGGCTTAATTTATCGACCGATTGATTACACTAACAAACCAATCTTCTCATACACTTTCTTCAGGGTCACTTCGGCGCGCGCCTGCGCACTCTGTGCACCAGCTTTCATCACTTGGTCTAAGTAAGCGCGATCGCTACGAATCGCACGGTAACGCTCTTGCAGTGGCTCTAACATACTCACAACCGCTTCACCTGCCGCACCTTTCAAATGGCCATACATCTTGCCTTCAAACTCGGCTTCTAGGCTCGCAATGCTTTGCCCTGTCACACCCGACATGAGACTCAGCAGGTTAGAAACACCCGGTTTATTATCCACATCAAAACGCACGACTGGCGGCTCATCACTGTCTGTCATGGCTTTTTTCAGCTTCTTCAGCACTGATTTCGGATCTTCTAGCAGGCCGATAACGTTATTACGGTTATCGTCTGACTTAGACATCTTCTTTAGCGGCTCCTGCAGTGACATGACTTTAGCGCCAAGCTCAGGAATAAACGGCTCAGGAATGGTGAAAGTATCACCATAGGCATTGTTAAAACGAGTAGCGATATCACGCGTTAACTCAAGGTGTTGCTTCTGATCTTGGCCAACGGGGATTTCGTTCGCTTGATAAATCAGAATATCCGCCGCCATCAACACTGGGTAGCCAAATAAACCCACGTTGATGTTGTTAGCGTGCTTTTGTGATTTATCTTTAAACTGAGTCATGCGGCTCAACTCACCCATTTGGGTATAGCAGTTTAATGCCCAACCCAATTGCGTATGTTGTGGCACCTGTGACTGGATAAACACTGTACTCTTTTTAGGATCGACGCCACAGGCCAAATACAGGGCTAAGGTATCTAAACACGCTTCGCGCAACGCTTTAGGATCTTGGCGCACGGTAATGGCATGCAAATCAACTACACAATACAGACAGTCGTGGCTATCTTGCATCGCAACCCATTGACGCAATGCACCCATGTAGTTACCTATGGTTAATTCGCCGGACGGCTGTGCACCGCTGAGTACTATGGGTTTGGTCATTACGTCATTGCTCCACTATCTATATAAAAAGACTAAAAAATCGACTAAAGAACAGGTAACCCCCATTACTTGGTAGGTTTTACCCAGTTCAGAATCTCACTAAATTGCTCACATACGGCATCTGGGCCACTGAGCCCAATATCTTCACCGTAGTTGTAGCCGTAGGTCAAGCCGATTGATGCTATCCCAGCCGCTTTCGCCGCTAAAATGTCGTTTTTAGAATCGCCGACCATCAATAACTCAGTTTTCTCCAATTGCCACTCATGCAATAAATGCTGCAGCGGCAAAGGGTCAGGCTTCATCTTCGCTAAGGTATCGCCACCTAACACTAAGCTGAAAAAGTCGTTAATCCCAAAGGCATTGAGTAATGGCATGGTAAAACGATAGGGTTTATTGGTGACAACCGCTAACTTAAAGCCTGCATCAAACAAAGTTTGCAGCACTTGATGCACGTCGCTATACAGCGCACTGTGCTTTTCAAGATTCTCTTGGTAATGATGCATAAAAATCGGCATAGCCGCATCAAGGGTTGATTGCTCAACATCCGTTCCCAAAGCATGACTCATAGCACGGCGCATCAACATCTCTGCACCGTTACCGACCCAAGTACGAACTTGCGCTTCAGAGCAGCTCTTCAAACCTAACTCAGTCAAGGCTTCCTGCGTAGCAACGGTTAGATCCGGCACACTGTCAATCAGCGTGCCATCTAGATCAAACGCAATCGCTTTAATCTTATCCCACATGGCTATGCCCCAACTTTAGCAAGTTCGGCACGCATCTCATCAACAACGGCCTTATAATCGGGCTTGCCGAAAATAGCCGAGCCCGCAACAAACATGTCCGCACCGGCGGCCGCGATTTCGGCGATATTGTCGACCTTAACGCCGCCATCGACTTCTAAACGAATATCAAAACCACTGGCATCAATACGCGCACGCACTTGGCGCAGCTTATCTAAGGTTGATGGAATAAAGGATTGACCACCAAAACCAGGGTTCACTGACATCAATAGGATCACGTCGAGTTTATCCATCACATGGTCAAGATAATGCAGTGGTGTCGCAGGGTTAAACACGAGACCCGCCTTACAACCGCACTCTTTGATGAGCTGAAGTGTGCGATCGACGTGCTCAGAGGCTTCTGGGTGGAAAGTAATAATAGACGCGCCCGCTTTAGCAAAATCAGGCACGATACGGTCAACCGGCTTGACCATCAAATGCACATCAATATCAGCGGTAATCCCATAGTTACGCAGTGCTTGGCACACCATAGGGCCAATCGTTAAGTTAGGAACATAGTGATTATCCATCACATCAAAATGTACTACGTCGGTTCCCGCATCTAACACAGCTTTTACATCGTCACCCAAACGGGCAAAATCGGCAGATAAAATTGATGGAGCAATCAAGAATGGACGCATAAAACACTCGCTGCTATTTGGATAAAAAGTGCCTTATTTTACCCTGAGCCAAGCTAAGCCTCTATAGCTAAAGCCACATTTCTGGCAATTGATCCGCTATGTCTATGTCAGTAAAGCAGCGCACTCTGCAGCTATCGCAGTAAATTAGGGCTTAGATTCGGTAAAATAAGCTAATATTTCCGAGCATTTTGGCTGGAATTGATAATTTTTTGTTCATAAACTAAGCGAGTTTGTTATACTCGAGGCGCAGTGCTGGTTCATTCCAAAGGAAGCGTTATGATGGAGCGGTTTAGTCAGTTTTCACACTATGTTAGGTCGGTGACATTCAAGTCATCTATGATGTTGGCATTTACTGCAGTTGTAGTGGCCACGCTAGCTTTTGGCGTTGAAAAACTGACGGAAAATACCGAAACAGCATCTTGCGCTTGTAGCAATGACACTCGTTACAACAATGCACTGCCCAGTAGCCACCCTAATAATCGCTGCGCCGATCAAGCACAAACCTTAAGCTGGAAAACGTGGCTTACAGGTAAAAACCGTTCGAGTCAGTTCCACTTTGTCGATCTACTTGAACTATTACATGGTCATCAAGATAAACCTATGGATGATCTCAAGCCCACTACGTCGCATCTCGCCTATTAATGCTTAGCCGCATTTGGCAAGTATTCCACAGTACCATTGCCGCCTTTTTCGGGGTACAAACTAGCGAAAATCGTAAAAAAGATTTTCAAACCAGTTCCCCATTGCCCTATATAGTGATGGGCATTGTGTTAGCTGTCATCCTAGTGGCAAGTCTGATGTTTCTCGTAGGACAAGTGCTTAGCTAAACGTTATTTATGTTGAAACTAGTCGTCTTTTGGATCGTAGTTTTCATCATATAGCGCCATCAACTCATCCACTTTATTACGACCACTGCCATTTTGGCTAATGTTGCGTTGCACTTGAATTTTCGCTAAATGCGCGCCGCGATATAACTCGCGAGTTAATGGAATATCGTGATTACTAATCAATACCGGAATACCACGCTCTAACGCGGTATGGCGCGAATGACGAGCCAGCAGTGCTTGATCGTCTAAACTAAAACCTGCACCAACATATGTCGTGAAACTGGATGTAGTAGATAACGGTGCGTAAGGTGGATCGCAATAGATAACATCGCCACTGCGTGTCTGCTCAAAGGCTTTTTCGTAACCAATGCATTTAAACTCAGCACGTTGCGCTTTTTCAGAAAAGGCCCAGATTTCCTTTTCGGGGAAATAAGGTTTTTTATAGGAGCCAAAGGGCACATTGAAGCCACCCTTACGGTTATAACGGCATAAGCCATTAAAACCATGGCGATTTAAATAAAGAAAATACACAGAACGCTGGAAAGGGTCGCGACATTTATTAAAATCGGTCCGCACCTGATAGTAAGCTTCCTTTTGGTTCATCTCATCGACAAACAATGCTTTAGCTGCGGCAATGTATGCTTCTGGTTGATGCTTCACTATCTGATATAACTCGATCAAGTCTTGATTAATGTCACAGAGCAGGTAGCTAGGATAATCCGTATTCAAGAAAACGGATCCTGCACCCACAAACGGCTCGACCAAACGGTCTCCTGCGGGTAAATAACTGGCTAAATCATCCACCAATTTAAATTTACCGCCAGCCCACTTAAGGAAGGCTCTGTGTTTTTTTATCATTTAACTTGATGAATGCCGACAAAAATAAAGGCCATGATTGTACTCTGTTTATTCTGAAATTTCACGATTTGAGAGACTTTCTTCTACTTGATAATCTTTCAAATCGGCCCATTTTCTAACCCAAGATTGCTCAAAACGATACTCCTTAACCAATTGCGCCGCCGCATTCGAAGCCAATTTGCTACTGCTGTAGTGACCAACGAGAACAACCCACCGCTGTTTATACTTTGCGACTCGAACGCCCTCGACATTCTCAAGACTCTTTAATGTCGAACGCAAGGTCTCTAACTGAGCAACACTCGCTATTTGTACTGTATAACCTTTGAGTGGCTTTTGCGGTTCCAAAACTGTTTTATCAACCTTTGCCGCCTCTGGCGCTGGAGACTGAACATCTACCGTTTTAGCTTGAGGCTCTGCATCCACAGTTGGCTCATCATCACCAAAAGACTTGCTACTCACTTCACCAACACTCACTAAGGCTCCATCATCAGGCTCTGGATGTGGTGCCTCACCATGAAATTCACTTAATGGATCGACAGCCTGTTCTGTTTTGGCTTTGGATGTATCTAGTTCGTTAACTTTCACGGTTACGGCGGCAAACTTTAATTGTTCAGCGCGCAGAGCAAAATAGGGGGCTAAGATTTTTTGCCCATAGGACAAGAAAACGGGGGAATCTATCGCAGGAAAAGTCGCAGCCTCTAGGGCTTGCTTTTCAGAAAATGGTTGAGTAACACCAAGCCAAATACCTAGCGCTAACAACATGCTCACAGCTGTCACCACCACAGCTTTATATTTCACCCAAGAAGATGTTTTCTCTTGCGGACTATGCAAGGCTTTATCTAACAGATTGACCACTTCTTGCGGCGTACCCGTTTGCTTCTCAAGCTGACTGCGTACGATTTCCCTTGGCGTAAAAGGGTTTTGATCGCTGTATCTCAGCAATGTTTGATACAAAGCTTCACGCTCTGCCATGGTTAACGGCTCAATACTGATAGGTAATATTTGCCGCCGCAATTGCTCGGGTAATTGTGGCAATAGGTCCGCTAAGAATGCCGGTGGAACCGTGAGCGTGACGGCAATATTCTTACCCGCACACTGGATCTGATTGAGAATAATACACTCAGCCCATAGCGCCTTAGGTAATAAATGCGCATCATCGATAATAATATGTAAAGGTTTAGTTTGCGTGCTCGCAAGCCGCAACAGAGTATCGGCAAGGGGAATGTCGTCGTCAAAAATAGGGGATGAAATTAGCTGGACTAGAATTTTGCGGCGTATCTCAGCGTTATCGGCATGCATAGGACAAATCACAAATGCCGCATTTGACTCGTCAAAATCGGTCGCTAATCCGGTAACTAAGGTCGTTTTTCCTGAACCGCTGACACCAGAAAGCACCAGCAGCTGATCGCTATAACTGGCAACATGATGCATTCTTTGTATGAGGGCTTCCTGAGAAGGAAGCAAGACAGAACCCTGAAACGTCACTCGCCCACCACACAGTTTTTATGCGCAGCGAATAACCTGTTCAAGGGTAGATTCTGTGACTTGACTAAACACATCCGCGCGGCCTATTGCCGTTGGGAGCACCAGTCGAATCTGACCGCCTAAAACTTTTTTATCGCGTCGCATATGTTGAATGAAACTGTCGAAATCCATAGATTCCGGCGCACTCACTGGAAGATCAAAAGCTTGTAGTAACTGTATGATACGACAAACGATTGACTCATCGATAAGCCCCAGTGCCTTAGCTGTTTTAGCAGCAAGGACTGTGCCAGCTGACACGGCTTCACCATGTAGCCAATTACCGTAGCCCATTTCGGCTTCAATCGCGTGACCAAAGGTATGACCCAGATTCAACAAAGCACGCACGCCCTGCTCAGTTTCATCTTGGCTAACAACATCGGCTTTAATCTCACAGCAACGAGAGATAGCATAAACTAATGCTTCGGCATCTAAGGTTTTTAGCGCCGTTACATTATCTTCAAGCCATTGAAAAAAATCAGCATCCCACATGATGCCATACTTGATGACTTCCGCCATTCCCGCCGCAAACTCGCGCGCTGGAAGCGTATGTAAACATAAAGTATCGATAAGCACGATTTGTGGCTGATAAAAGGCCCCAATCATGTTTTTACCAAGAGGATGGTTAACAGCCGTTTTACCGCCGACGGAAGAATCCACCTGCGACAATAAAGTTGTCGGAATTTGAATAAAATCAATCCCACGTTGATAACATGCCGCGGCAAAGCCCGTCATATCACCAATCACGCCGCCACCCAAAGCCACCAGCACAGAATCTCGACCATAGTTTTGTTGCAGCAATGCAGTAAAAATAGTATCTAGATGTGCTAAGTCTTTGAATTGTTCGCCATCGGGAAGGATAACACTCTCTACCTCACCAAACGAAGCCATCGTCTCTTGTATCTGTTTAAGATACAAAGGCGCGACAGTTTCATTGGTGACGATAAGAATACGTTTTTTAAGCAGGTAGCGAGACAAGGTCTCGCCATCACTCATCAAATTCTGGCCAATGTAAATGGGATAACTACGTACACCTAAATCAACCTGAATTTGCTTCATAAATTCTGCCTAAAAACCTAATTGCTCAATGATCTGATTTGCGACGATCTTTGCGCTTTGATCATCGGTTTTGACAATCACATCGGCAATTTCTTCGTACAATGGATTACGGATCTCTGCAAGATTCTCCAACACTTCTCGAGGATCATCCACTTGCAATAATGGGCGTCGCTTGTCTCTTTGAGTACGAGCAACCTGTTTGTCGATAGTGGTTTCCAGGTAAACCACAATGCCACGAGCAGACAGATGATTACGGATATCTTTGCTTTGTACTGAACCACCACCGGTGGCAAGGACGATACCTTGTTTCTCAGACAAATCAGCAATAACCTGAGCTTCACGACGACGGAAGCCTTCTTCACCTTCGACGTCAAACACCCAAGCAATATCAGCGCCTGTGCGTTGTTCAATCTCTTGATCCGAATCGTGGAATTCTAAATGCAGCATTTGCGCCAGATGGCGACCAATTGTGCTTTTACCTGCGCCCATAGGGCCTACCAGAAAAATATTACGTTTTTCAGCCATTTCTTGTACGTCTGAATCTTATTGAAAAGTATGCCTATATCGACTCAACATCAAGCCGACCTATATGTTACCTTGCTCTTATGAGACTTGACCGAGGATTATCTCAGCTTAGGGTCTACTATGGCAAGCCATGTGCGCTATTTATGCAAAGAATTGTATTCCAGTAATAATAAAGCCAGCAATCACTGCTGGCTTTAGTCGATACATAGCAAGTGCTTAGATCTTCTCACCGACTATTTTGGGGGTTACGAAAATAAGTAGCTCTTGGCGCTCATTTTTGTCTGTTGTGTTCCTAAACAGGAAACCTACTAAGGGAATGTCACCGAGAATAGGGACTTTACTCACACGGCTGATCAAGTTTTGCTGATAAATACCACCTAGGACTATGGTTTCACCGTTATCAACTAGCACTTGAGTGCCAATACGCTGGGTATCGATGGCGACAGCGGGGCCCGTTGGTGTGTCAACCGTCTTGCCCTGAGAGTCTTGGGTGATTTCCAAATCTAAAATAACGCGGTTATCAGGTGTAATTTGTGGTGTAACTCGCAAGGACAACACGGCTTTCTTAAAAGTGACCGAGGTTGCACCGCTTGAAGTCGACTGCACATAAGGGATCTCCACACCCTGCTCAATATAAGCCGCCTTTTGGTTAGAGGTGGTAATACGAGGGCTGGCGATAATTTCACCCTTATTTTCTTGCTCTAACGCACTCAATTCCAAATCAAGAATAGTACCATCTGCCAACTTAGCAACGTGGAATGCGATACTTGTTGGATTGGTCACTGCCGCAGGCAAATTAACGTTCAAACGTTGGTCAGGAGTTGGAATGATGCCGTTGGCAATACTCTGAGCACCTTCTAATGTACCTGAGGTTCCCTTACTGCCCTGCTGATCCGTGACGCCCCAACGTATGCCTAAGTCTTCAGAGACATCATCTTTGACCGTTACCATACGTGACTCGATCAGTACTTGACGAATAGGGATATCGAGTACTTCGACTAAACGATGGATGTTCTCAATCGTTTCTGCCGTATCTTTCACGAGTACAGTGTTGGTACGTTCATCGACCGCAACTGAGCCGCGTGGCGAGAGTAAACTAGAATCTGCGCTTTTAAGCAGCTCAGCAATATCGATCGCTTTGGCATAGTTAATTTGCAAGTACTCAGAATACAAAGGTGCTAACTCTTTAACTTCTTGCCTATTTTTGAGATTTTGGCTTTCACGAATAGCCAACTCTTCGCTCGGTGCCACCATTAAGATGTTGCCTTCGATACGTTTATCTAGGCCTTTGGTTTGTAGAATCAAATCTAATGCTTGGTCCCAGGGCACATCATCCAATCTCAAGGTGATGTTGCCTTCGACAGTATCACTCGTGACTAAGTTAAAATTGTTATAGTCAGCAATGATCTGCAAAACAGTACGTACAGGGATATTTTGAAAGTTAAGCGACAAAGTACGGCCATTGTATTTTTTAACATCTTTCTTGGCGGCAACTCTCTCAACTTTATTCATAGAGAGTCTAAAGAGATTATCCTCTTGCTTATAACTGAACTCATATTCCCCAGCAATATCAACTAAAATGCGCGTTGTTAGATCTTCTTTAAATGTCTCGAAGCTTTTTACTGGCGTTGAAAAATCTTTCACATCCATAACATAAAGCAGATCACTATTAATATCAGTGTTATATAACTTAACTTCGAGTTTAGCGCCCACTTGCTCAACGTTAACGGCAACAGAGCGGTTATTCAAATAGACCAATAACTCACCGCCACCATTTTCATTACGACGAAAATCGATATTTTTAATGCTATTAACGAAGGGATTTTCTGCCTGAGTCTGAGCGCCCGCAACCTCATCATTAATAGTGAGTCGATATGAGTTGCCCATGACTGAACCTTGGTAAGGTTTTACTTTGGACATACCTAAGGTGACTTTAAGACGAGTATCTTGTTGCTCAGTCACCATGTCAGTTACACCAACTTGATTAATGGGTAAGCGATCCTTGGATAAACCAGAAATACTATTATCAAAGGTTAATACGAGCTCTGCAGGCGAGGCATTAGAGTCAATAACTGGCGGAGTGACCGCTTCTTCAAATACCAACTCTAGCTCTAACTGATGGTCAACCAAGGCATGGTACTTAACATCCATTAATCGGTTTGCAGCATAACTCGATGGCAAAATGCCAAATACCAATGCGATCCCAATAACAGACTTGATTAAGCCTGAAGAAATTAACGGGACTTTTATCGCGGCAGAAGATTTCATTATTCCCTCATCCTTCGCTCGTTATTCTCCAGAAAGTTCTAAATTGCTCGTCCTTTCGGACCAACAACCTGAACCATCTGGAATTAATTCTACTACTTCGACATTTTGTGAAGTAACTTTAGAAATGCGTCCATTAAACAGACCTAAATACTCACCAACGCCCATCCGATAAACACTGCCGTCATTTGTTTCAACTAACGCCCAAGTTGTATCGGCTTCACTTAAGGTGCCACGCATTTTTAAATTATCTAAAGGATAAGTTTCTAATCGTCCTTTTCGACGCTTTAAGTCCGGTTGTAAACAATCTTTGCTGGTATCAACAACTTCTTCCGTTAACTCACGCGAAGGTGGTACAAAAGGGCTACGCATTAACTCGGCTTGATAGGCAAAGTGCTCAAATCTTGGCGGCTCTTTCAAGGGCGGGATATGAGCAACATGTTGCGCTTTGGTTGTAGTAACAAATAGCTCTAAATCACTACGATCGCCAACACAACCCATTAAAAAAAGACTCAAGGCTAACAAAGGTAAGAATTTCATTATTTCTTCCCCTTATTAGCAGGTTTTTCAGGCGGTAATTCAGCCCCTTCTTTAAAGCGATATGTCTTGGCTAAGATATCCATTGCTAAGTTACCGGCTTCATCTCGCTTAATGGTGAAATCATGGAGGCTAACGATACGCGGCAGCTTAGCGACACCACTCACCATACTACCTAGCTGATGGTAATCTCCCGTCACAGACATTTTAATTGGAAACTCAATATAGAAATCCCGCTGGATTTCGGTCTCCCAATTCAAACTATTAATTTTGAGTCCTGCATCCGTTGCCACAAAAGTTAAATCGTCTAGCAAACCTGGCATTTCATTTTCAGATGGCAGCATCTTCAGTAACTCTGCAAACTGTACTTCCATCGTCGCTAGCTGATCTCGGTAGAGTTTTAAATTTGCCGCAAGTTGATACTTATTCTTGAAATCATCTCTAAGCTGCACTTCTTTATCTTGCTCTGCGGTATAAATATCTACTGAATCGGAGACGACCAAAAAATATCCCGCAGCAAAAACACAGAGTGCTAAAAGGATCGCGAAAAAAGTTTTAACTTGATTTGGCCAACCACCAATATTTTCAAAGTCGATATCATTAAATTGACTTAGATCGAGTTTCATTTACTCGCTCCTTTTGTCATTTTCTCAGGCTCGTCTACACTCGCGCCTTTAATAGTGACTCTCAAACTAAAACGCTGTAATTGCCGTAACTCTTCATTTTGGGTCACGATCGACTGCATATTAGGATCGGTTAACCATTCGGATGTTTTCACTTTTCGCATCATGTTGGCGACGTTATTGTTCGATTCACTACGCCCTTCAATCAGCAACAAACTGCCCTTTTTCTCTAGGCTAGACAGATATATTCCTGGAGGTACAATTCGAACAAGCTCATCTAACACGTGAGTAGGCAAATTACGGGATTGCTGTAGATTAAGAATAATTTCTGTACGCCGCTCAATATCTTTCTTACGTTCAGTAATTTTCTTGATCTCAGAAATTTGTGTTTCAAGCAGACTGATTTCCGATTGCAAATAAGCGTTACGTGCTTTTTGCTCATCTGTCATAACATCTAATAAAGATACTGCGACATAGACTAAAATCGCCGACGCTAAAAATACTGCCGCTAAAATACCAATATAGTCGCGCTTTTGTTTTTCTCTCGCCTCTTCTCGCCAAGGGAGTAGGTTTATGTTCGCCATTGACCGTAACTCCTCAATGCTAAGCCACAAGCAACCATATATTTGCTGATTGTAGGTTGCAGCGCACTTTTAACAGACTCATCGGCATGCAAACACCCTTGAAAAGGATCGGCGATAATAGTGTGAACACCCAATTCATTCGTCAGTAAATTAGCCATACCTTCTAATTTAGATGTCCCACCGCATAATACGAGGTAGTCGACTTTATCTTTACCGCTGGAAGTGCAATAAATCTGCAGCGTACGTTTTATTTGTTGTAATAGCTGAGTTTGAAAAGGTGACAAAACTTCAAACATATAATTTCGTGGTAAGTCACCTTCAATCTTTGCTTTCTCAGCTTGATCATAAGACATGCCATAGAAGGATAATATTGACTGAGTAAATTGCTCACCACCGAAAGCTTGCTCACGAATAAAAGTCGTCTCACCCGATTCAACCACAGAGAAAGTCGTCATATTCGCGCCGATATCAACCATAGCGACGGCTTTATGTTTCGCTCCTTCTGGAAGCTGGGCCATAATTAGCTCGGCAGCTCGACCTAGAGCGTAACCTTCAACATCCACCACTTTAGCCTCAAGTTCAACGCTATCCAGCGCATCGACTCTGACATCAATATTATCAGTGCGGCATGCGCTCAACAGCACATCAACTTTAGTAGGATCGGTACTGTTTACGTTTAGCGTTTCAAAATCTATGCTAACTTCATCGAGTGAATACGGAATAAGGTTATCGGCTTCAATTTCTATCTGTGCCTCCATTTCTTCCTCACTAAGGGAGGCATCCATGTAGATCACTTTCGTCATCACAGCAGAACCCGAAACAGAAACAGCGGCATATTTAACGGATTTAGGCAGGCTACGTTTTATTTGCTTAAGGCATTCAACAACGGCATCAGCATCACGAATATCATGATCGTTAACGGCCCCCTTCTTAATGGGTACCGCGGCATGACTCAATATTTTGTATCCGTCAGCAGTCTTACTCAACAAAATGGCCTTAACTTCATGGGAACCGATATCGATTCCCACCATCTGCGGAGCCTGACGCTTCCATAAATTTGAAAGCATATCCATTGTCACTTTTTTATTTATATTTCAGTAAAAGAGATTAGCACAAAATCAACTTGTTATACTTACTTGTATCGAATGTTTCATCATTTTACAAATGCTATTTTGTGAGTCTCACGTTTTTACTTCACCAAGACGTGTGCGCCTTATATACTGTCGCACTTAACAGAACATTAGGATAAATTTTGGTGAAGTGGTTAAAACGTATTGTTATAGCACTATTCAGTCTAGCCCTTTTGGGCGTAGGCGCCATTGTGGCAGCATACTTTTATGTTTTGCCGGATTTACCGGATGTTTCAACACTAAAAAATGTGCAACTTCAAACACCTTTACGTATTTACAGTAGTGACGGCAAACTTATTTCTCAATTCGGTGAGAAACGTCGCATTCCACTAACGTTAGACGAAGTGCCAAAACCTCTGCTACAGGCGTTTATCGCAACCGAAGATGCCCGCTTTTATGAACATGGTGGTATAGATCCTGTTGGCGTGCTTCGCGCTGCATTAGTGATGTTGACCACTGGCGAGAAAAAGCAAGGTGCGAGTACGATTACCATGCAGGTCGCACGTAACTTCTTCTTAACCCGCGATAAGACTATTATTCGTAAAGTGAAGGAGATTTTTATCTCCTATCATATTGAAGAGTTACTCACCAAAGATGAAATTTTAGAGCTCTACGTAAACCGCATTTACTTAGGCCAACGGGCCTACGGTGTTGGGGCTGCTGCGCAAGTGTATTTCGGTAAAAACGTGCAGGAACTCAGCTTATCTGAACTGGCCGTTATTGCAGGCCTACCCAAGGCGCCCTCTACACTCAATCCAATCACGTCACCTTCGCGTGCATTGGCTCGCCGTAATGTCGTCCTCATGCGGATGAATGAAGTCGGCTACATCAGCCAAACCGAATACCAAGCGGCACTACAAGAGCCATTGGTGGCCAGATATCATGGCGCTGAAATTGATCTCTATGCCCCTTATATTTCTGAAATGGCTCGGGATTACATGGTACAGAAGTACGGTGAAGAAGAGGCCTATACCAATGGCTACAACGTCTATACGACTATCTCATCGGATCTACAACTTAAAGCTCAACAGGCACTGCGTAATAACGTCTATGCCTATGATGAACGCCATGGCTACCGTGGTCCTGCTGCCGTATTGTGGACGGACGAAAAACCTGAGCCTGCTCAAATCAAAACTGAACTAGCCAAGATTGCTTCAGTACAAGAATTGCAACCCGCCGCAGTCATCAGCATTGCAGATCAGCAAGCCAGCATAATGACCGCCAAGGGCGAGACCAAAGTCATTACTTGGGATGGATTGAAGTGGGCACGTAAGTTTATTACTGATAAGCGTCAAGGCAGTGTACCGAAATCAGCTTCTGACATGCTCAAGGTCGGCGAACGTATTTGGATCCGTGATAACGGCCAATATTTGCAACTATCGCAAGTACCAGAAGTCGCCAGCGCAACAGTATCACTCGACCCCAAAAATGGTGCTATTCGCACTTTAGTTGGTGGTTATAGCTTTAGCCAAAGCCAATACAACCGAGTGACTCAAGCGAAACGTCAATTAGGTTCGAATATTAAACCTTTCATCTATGCCGCAGCATTAGAGAAAGGCTTTACCTTAGCGACCCTCATAGACAATGCGCCAATTAATAAACCCGATATCAGCCAAGGCACAGCATGGCGCCCTAAAAACTCACCCGATATCTATGGCGGCCCCACTCGTTTACGTGTGGGTTTAGCGCAATCTATTAACGTTATGTCTGTGCGTGCAATGCGTCATGTCGGACTCGACGAAACCATTGCTCAACTCGTTGAATTTGGTTTTGATCCTAACGACTTACCTCGCAACGAATCGATTGCATTAGGTTCGTCTTCAGTCACGCCATTGCAAGTAGTTACTGCATTTAACGTATTTGCTAACGGCGGTTTCTTACTCGAACCTTTCTATATTGATCGCGTAGAAGATGCTTACGGCAATGTTATCGAAAAAGCGAACCCTACATTGGCCTGTAAGCCTAGCCAACCAGTTACACCGAGCGACTCTATAGCGTTCAGCGTAAGTGGAGACTCTGGTGCTGAGCGTAGTGCACCTGTTGCCCAGTGTTTCAATCAAACCGGTCGCTACGCTCCGCAAATTATTTCAGAGCAAACGGCATTCCTCATTACCGAAGCACTGAAGAGCGTGATCTGGGGTGGGGGCGATTGGAGTAAAGGCACGGGTTGGCAAGGTACGGCTTGGCGCGCGGCAAAATTGATTAAGCGCCATGATATTGCAGGTAAAACGGGTACAACCAACGAATCGCGCGACACTTGGTTCAGTGGTTTTAGCCCAGTCATCACTAGCACTTTCTGGGTCGGTTTCGACGATCACGGTCGCCAACTGGGCAGAACCGCATGGAATGCAAACGGCGAAAAAGATCAGATAACTGGCGCCGAAGCGGGAGCGAAAACAGCAGGTCCGGGCTGGAACGAGTTTATGAACAGTGTCTTACAAGGCACACCAGAGACAACCTCGATTCCGCCAGAAGGCATAGTTTCGGTACGCATCGATTTAGCGACGGGTAAACTTACCCGAAAAACCGACTATACCAGTGCGTTCGAGTACTTTATTTCAGGTACGGAGCCGAAGGAATACATCAGCGAAACTCAGGATGAAAACAATTTATTCATCGATGCACCAACCGATGATTTATTCCAATAAACAAATGCTAAAAAGTCATTACCACTAATTGTGGCCCAATAAAAACGCGACCTAATGTCGCGTTTTTTCTTGGCTTGAATTGTGGATTTGAATAACTCGCTTAACGAACTTTCTTGGCCGCAATCGCCTGCTGAATTTGTGGCAATGCAGTACCACCGAGCACGTCGCGTTTCGCTAAACAAGCTTCAATAGTCAGGTTTGGATAGACATCATCTTCAATGATAGCGGCAAAAGTTTTTAATTCGGCCAAGGAGAAATCCTCGAGCGGAATTTGCTTCGCTATCGCGGCAACCACGACTTCACCCACAACATGGTGCGCCTCACGGAACGGCATGCCTTTAGACACGAGATAATCCGCAAGCTCAGTAGAATTTGCATAACCTTGCTGTGCGGCTAACAGTGCATTAGGGCGATTGACCTTCAAACCTGACAACACTAACGCCGCCATATCGAGGCAAATTGCCCAGCTATCGACCACATCAAACAGGCCTTCTTTATCTTCCTGCATATCTTTGTTGTACGCCAAAGGCAGTGCTTTCATCGTAGTGAGAATGCCCACTAAGCTGCCATAAACCCGACCAGTTTTGCCACGGATAAGCTCTAATGCGTCTGGATTTTTCTTCTGTGGCATCAGGGATGAACCCGAGGTCACTTCATCACTCAGGGAAATAAAGTTCGCTTCACCTGAGTTAAAGAAAATCAGATCTTCGGCCATACGGCTTAAGTGCATCATGCTGATCGATGCGGTTGAACAAAGCTCTACCACGTGATCTCTGTCTGATACACTATCTAAGCTATTCAGCGTTGGCGAGGCAAAATTCAGCGCCGCGGCCAGAGCATGTCGATCCATCTTATAAGCTGTGCCTGCTAATGCTCCAGAACCTAAAGGACAGGTATTAGCGCGGGTTAACGCATCGCTTAAACGGCTGATATCCCGCTCAATCATTTCCACATACGCTAAACACCAGTGGCCAAATGTCACAGGTTGCGCGCGCTGCAAGTGAGTATAACCCGGCATTACCGCATCAAATTCACGCTCAGCCAACGCCAGTAATTCAGCATGTAAGCCTTGAAGGCGCGCGAGTAATGCTTTGCCTTCGGATTGACACCAAAGCTTTAAATCGGTGGCAACTTGATCGTTACGGCTACGACCAGTGTGCAATTTCTTACCGAGATCGCCCACTTTGGCAATCAAGGCCGACTCGACGAAACTGTGAATATCTTCGGCGCCCGAGGCAAGAATAATCGCCGGATCGCCCTGCACTTCCACCAGCAAATCATTGAGCGCTTTTTTCAAGTCGCTGCATTCAGTTGCCGAGATAATTCCCACGCTGGCAATCGCATCCGCCCAAGCAATGGAGCCGACCACATCCTGTTCGAACAAGCGATAATCCACGGGTAACGAATCGTTGAATAATTTGAATAGCGCGCTCGTTTCGCCCTGAAATCTTCCACCCCATAAAGCCATGCTAACTCCCCTTACTCACTGCTTATTTGAAATCGACTCATCTGAATCAAAAACTAAATCAAAACCTAAAAACAAAAAAGGGCGCTAGGCGCCCTTTTACACGACCTATTACTTAGACTTTACATCGTTAGCGTTGAGTGCGCGGATGCGGCTCGCCAATGAGTACAGGCGGATAAAGCCTTCGGCATGTTTTTGATCGTACACTTGATCTTCACCAAAGGTGGCAAACGCTTCAGAGTACAAGCTGTTAGGTGAACGTTTCTTCACTGCGCTCGCTTGGCCTTTGTAGAGTTTAACCACAACTTCACCGTTCACTGATTCAGCCAGTGACTCAGATGCTGCCAGCAATGACTTACACAGTGGCGTGAACCAACGGCCGTCATACACTAAATGCGCCATTTGTGCGGCAACTTGCTCACGCCAGTTACGGCTAGTCTTGTCGAGTACAAGCTCTTCAATCGCACGTAGTGCTGCGAACATCACAGTGCCGCCGGGTGTTTCGTAACAGCCACGGGACTTCATGCCGACTAAACGGTTTTCGGTAATGTCGATACGACCCACACCGTGTGGCGCAGCAATGGCGTTTAATGTCATCAGCGCAGCATAAGGCGTTAGGGCTTCACCATTCACTTTAGTAATACGGCCATGTTCTACTTCTAGCGACACATATTCAGGCTTGTTCGGTGCATCTTCAGGATCGGCAGTCAGTGTCCATACGCCTTTGCTTGGCTCGTTCCATGGATCTTCTAACTCACCACCTTCATGGGAAATATGGAAAGCGTTGGCATCACGGCTATAGATTTTAGTCGCTGACGCTGACGTCTTGATGTCACGTTCAGCTAAATAGGCCAGCAGATCTTCACGGCTCTGCATAGTCCATTCACGCCATGGTGCAATCACTTTTAAATCAGGTGCTAATGCGGCGAAGCAACCTTCGAAACGCACTTGGTCGTTACCTTTGCCGGTACAACCGTGACACAGAGCATCGGCGCCCACTTTACGAGCCACTTCAACCTGCGCTTTAGCAATAATAGGACGCGCCATTGACGTACCGAGTAAATAAGTGCCTTCGTAAATCGCACCGCTCGCAATCGTTGGGTAGATATAGTCTTTAACGAATTCTTCTTTTAGATCGACGATATGACATTCAGAAGCACCTGAAGCTAAGGCTTTTTCAGTCAAGCCAACCAGCTCTTCTTCGCCTTGGCCAACGTCGGCGCAGAATGCGATGATTTCACAGTTATCGTAGTTTTCTTTTAACCAAGGAATAATGGCCGAGGTATCTAGACCACCTGAATAGGCTAAAACCACTTTTTTCACGCCAGTATTTTTTATCTCGATAGACATCTTAAATTCCTATGACTCGTTTCTCTCAAGGAGAAAACAGGCTGCTAAACAGGGTTAATTTAACTAAATAAGGTTACCAGTACCGCATTTTGGGCATGCATCCGATTTTCGGCTTGTTGCAGAATTAAGGATCCTGCACCGTCCATCACTTCATCTGTTACTTCTACACCACGGTGGGCGGGCAAACAATGCATAAAGAAGTTAGCGCCCGCTTTCGCCATCAAAGCTTTGTTTACTTGGTATGGTGCAAACTTCGCTTTGATATCCGACAAAGGCGTTGGATCGCCCATTGAAATCCAAGTATCAGTATAAATAGCGTCGTGACCTTCAATCGCATCGATATCTGAGGTCAGCACTATCTTGCCGCCATATCGTTTGGCGAGCTCTTGCACTTCTGCCACTACGTAGCCATCAGGAAAGTGACCCGCTGGGCAGATCACTGTCATGGTGGCACCGAGAATAGCCGCACAGTACATCAGCGAGTTAGTGACATTATTACCATCACCAACATAAGCTAATTTAGCTTTACTGACATCCTCAAACTGCTCTGCCAGAGTTAAAAAGTCAGCTAAGGCTTGGCAAGGATGATAAAGATCCGACAGCGCATTGATCACGGGCACTGAGCCGAACTCGGCTAATTGTTCGATAGTGGTGTGTGAATAGGTTCTCGCCACAATTGCGTCGGCCCAACAGGACAGGTTAGAAGCAAAGTCAGCAACCGATTCCCGCTTTCCCAGTTCACCATTTTGCTGGTCTAGGTATAAACAGTGGCCACCGAGCTTATTAATACCGATATCAAAGCTAACGCGTGTTCTGAGTGAGGGCTTTTCAAATAACATCACCACACTCTTGCCATCCAGCGCATGACGATACTCAGCCGGATTGGCTTTGATCGTTTTTGCCAAGGCAATTAGATCCAGTAACTGCTGCTGGGTTAAGTCTTTTATCGATAGTAAATGCTTCATAACCTACTCCACTTATGGTTGGATTTGTGTTCCTACTGCTTCACCTTTTGCTAATGCGATTAATTGGCTTGCATCACGCCACGAGGCAACTTGTACCGCCTGCCCCATCCACTGTGCTACTTCGAGCGCAGCTTCAACTTTGACCTTCATTCCTTTTTCGATCACACCTTGCTTAACAAGGTCTGCTATCTGCTTGCCATTTAAACTGTGGATGAGCTGGCCTTTACCATCAAGCACCCCAGAAACATCCGACAGTAGCACTAACTTGCCGCCCACTAATTTGGCTAATGCCGTTGCCGCTTGGTCTGCATTGACGTTAAGCATTTGGCCATCGTCCATCATGGCGATGGAGCTACAAATCGGCATCCAACCTTGCTCGAGGATAAACTTAAGATAAGTGCCATCGTTTGGTGTGACTTCGCCCACTAAGCCTAAACGCTCATCTTTAATCTTAGCCGAAACAGTATTGCCATCGGCAAGGCTCATGCCCACACTCACAATGCCAGCCTTAGTCGCTGCGCCTTGAAGAATTTTGTTCGAAGTGCCCGCCAATGCGCCGGCAATAATCGGCATTTGCTCAGGCGGAGTCACACGCAAACCTTCTAACTTGACGGTTTCCATACCGTTTGCTGCTAACTGCTCATCCACCAGACAGCCGCCGCCATGTACCATCAACACTTTCTGACCATTGGCTAACATAGCCGCAGCCGTATCCATCAATCGCGCCATCCCCATTTCACATTGCAGCAGCGCGCCGCCCACTTTAAGCACTAATACTGAGTTGTTTGTAGACATCTTGACGACTCTCTTAAATAAGGATGAACAATTAAAGGTTAAAATGAATCTTTATGCATTGCAGCGCTTGGCTGGCAGCACCTTTCATCAAGTTATCGATGGCACTGGCTACCACTAAGTAACCGCTATTCTCATCAAACTTCCAACCTAAGTGGCAGTTAGGTGTCAGTACCACATCGTCCACTTTAGGGAACTGATTATGCTTCACGGTGACCAATGGCGCCTGGTCATATACGCTATAGGCCGCTGCCACATCGGCAGTCGTAGTGCCTGGTTTTAGCTGCACGGTAATAGTCGCTAAAATGCCACGCTTAAAGTTGCCAAGATGCGGGGTAAATATCACTTCTTGACCAAGCTGAGTGGCGATTTCGGGTTGATGTCTGTGGCCTAATACGCCGTAAGGTGTCAGGCTCACTTCACAAAAACTGGTATGTAACTGCGCTTTACGGCCCGCCCCTGTTACGCCGCTCACGGCATTGATAACCGGATAAGCCGATGTCAGTAAACTCGCTAGCGGTTTTAATGCTGTCAACGATGCAGTCGGGTAACAACCTGGCACGGCAATCATTTTAGTCGCAGCGATTTCTTTAGCATTCCATTCGGCAAGGCCATACACGGCTTTGGCTAAAACTTCAGGATATTCATGCTCAAAGCCATACCACTTCGGATATTGCGCCACATCACTGAAACGATAGGCACCGCTTAAATCGAATACCGCTAACCCTTGGCTATAAAACCAAGCCGCTAAATGCAGGCTCACCGAGTGCTCAGTCGCGAGCACCACAGCATCGGCTTCGGCAACGATTTTTGCCTTAGCTTCATCGGACAATGGCGACAGCGTTAATGCGATATGGCTGTAGCTAGGATACAAATCCGCTAAAGGTTTACCTTTATCTAAACTGTTTTCAGAAACATACAAACCCTGAATCGTCAGATCTGCTTCTGCATGGATTAAAGCGGTCAGTTGCGCGCCTGTGTAACCACTGGCACCAATAATGGCGATATTTTTCATGTTTTTTGTCTTATTAACCGAATCAAAGAAACTTAAAGAGTAGATGAATAGCTTACACGCAACCGCGCATATCTATGATGACAAGACTATCGTCGCAGGAAATCGTAATAGGTTGTTATTTTATTCACTGTCAGGCTAATACTGTGCATCATGATATTCACTCTACAGGTCACAAGAGGTGACTCATCTCAACTGATGGCTAGACTACCACAAAGATCTACTTATGCAATATATGTGAATATATATTTTTAATTTATTTTCATCTTTTAAGCTCAAATTAGGATATCGAAGACACAGTTCCCATTCAGCTAACTCGTTAATAACACAGTTATCCAGGGTCAACATGAGTCAAAATCAGTCCTTTTCATTAACAGCTAAGATACATGTCTGCAAAGCATAAAATGATGCACTTCATATTCACTTGCACTAATCATCAAAAAATATTGCGTGACTTCGCATTTCTATTGAATATTCTTCATCAAATACCGTGATTGGTTGCATATCGGATAAGCCAGTCGTATAAGTTATAAGTTCTGCTGTTGACCATAGCCCCAAGTGATAGGTATTGTGCTAACGGGCTAAATGCACAGCGGAATTTTCATGTTTTTCTATTCGGAGTAACTATGTCAGTAACCATGGCAGACAATATGACAGATATGTATGCGTCATTAAGATCGAACGTGAGTATGTTAGGCCAAATCCTTGGCGATACTATGCGTACCCATCTTGGGGACTCTTTTCTTGAGAAGGTTGAACAGATCCGTAAGCTTGCCAAAGACTCACGCCGAGGCGATCAAGCCGCCAGAGAGCAAATGCTCGAGTTACTGACAGCTTTGCCAGACGAAGAATTAGTCCCTTTTGCAAAAGCTTTTAACCAATTTCTTAACTTAGCTAACTTATCCGAGCAATTTCATACTATCAGTCGTAATTGCGACGAACTTGTCTGCGTGCCAGACCCAGTGGAACAACTCCTAGGCCGCATGCTCAATGGTCGTGTCGACCAAGCTAAAATGCTCGACTGTCTAAAAACACTGGATATCGATCTGGTGCTAACAGCGCACCCCACTGAAATTTCCCGTCGCACCCTGATCCAAAAATACGCCGCCATTGTCGACTGCTTAACAGAGCAAGAAAACGACCAACTATCGGATAGAGAACGTCAACAGATCAATCTGCGCCTGCGCCAATTAATCGCGCAAATATGGCACACCAATGAGATCCGCCGCGAGCGCCCAACTCCAGTAGATGAGGCTCGCTGGGGATTATCCACCATTGAAGAGTCACTCTGGCATGCGGTGCCTGACTTCTTAAGACAACTTAACGATCGAGTGCAGCAACGCACAGGGCAGCAATTACCGATTGATATCGCGCCAGTGCGCTTTTCAAGCTGGATGGGCGGCGATCGCGACGGCAACCCGTTTGTTACCGCAAAAGTCACCCAAGAGGTGCTCGATCGTAACCGCCATGCTGCCGCCAGATTATTCTTAAAAGACATAGTCCTACTGGTCGGTGAACTGTCGATGGAAGAAGCCAATGATGAGTTAAAGGCTTATACCAATAACAGCTGCGAACCTTACCGACACGTGCTGCGATCTATTCGTCAAAGACTGCGTGACACCATAGATTATTTAAATGCGCGCATCGAAGGCCACAATCCTGAAGTCGATAAGTCGAGCCTGATTTGGCAAGAAAGCGATCTCAAAGCGCCGCTAGAAATGCTCTATAAGAGTTTAACCGACTGCGGTATGCGCTTAATCGCCAACGGTTTATTGCTCGACATTCTCCGCCGTCTCGCCTGCTTTGGCATTCATATGCTCAGGCTCGACATTCGCCAAGATGCCAGCCGTCACAGCGATGTGCTCGCCGAGTTAACTCGCTATCTCGGCATGGGTGATTTCAACCATTGGGACGAGACTGAGAAGCAAGCCTTCTTATTACGTGAACTCAGCAACCGTCGTCCACTGATCCCAAGTAACTGGCAACCCTCGGCCGATGTGGCCGAAGTGCTTAATACCTGTCGTTTGATTGCTAAACATCCGGCAAAAGCACTCGGATCCTATGTGATTTCGATGGCGGGTAAACCATCGGATGTCTTAACGGTTTTACTGTTACTCAAAGAAACAGGCTGTTCGCATCCAATGCGCGTGGTGCCACTGTTTGAAACCTTAAGCGACTTAAACAACGCCGCTGCATGTATTACCGATTTGCTCGATATTGACTGGTATCGTGGCTATACCAAGGGCATGCAAGAGGTCATGATTGGCTACTCTGACTCAGCTAAAGATGCCGGTGTTATGGCGGCGGCTTGGGCTCAGTATCACGCCCAAGAGCAGTTAGTGGCAGTCTGTAAACAAGCGGGCGTCAAGCTCACACTATTCCATGGCCGTGGTGGCAGCATTGGTCGCGGGGGTGGTCCTGCACACAAAGCAATCCTATCGCAACCACCAGGTTCGGTAGATGGCCGCATTCGCGTGACTGAGCAGGGCGAGATGATCCGCTTCAAGTTTGGCTTACCAAAACTCGCGGTTCAAAGCTTGGCCCTGTATACCTCGGCCGTATTGGAAGCAACCCTGTTACCACCGCCAGAGCCGAAGCAAGAATGGCGCAATTGCATGCAACGTATCGCAGAAGAATCAGTGGGTGCTTACCGTGGCATAGTGCGTGATGAACCTGATTTTGTGGCTTATTTCCGCGCGGCAACGCCAGAAGTGGAATTAGGAAAACTGCCACTCGGCAGCCGCCCAGCCAAACGTCGTGTCGATGGTGGGATCGAAAGTCTGCGAGCTATTCCGTGGATTTTTGCTTGGTCGCAAAACCGCTTGATGTTACCTGCATGGCTCGGCGCAGGTGAAGCACTACAAGCCGCCAGTGAACGCGGTGAGATGGGCTTACTGCAAGATATGGAGCGGGAATGGCCCTTCTTCAGCACTCGCATTTCAATGCTGGAAATGGTCTACGCCAAGGCGGAACCTAATTTGGCCCGCTACTACGAAACCTGTTTAGTACCTAAGGAATTGCATCACTTAGGCGAAACCTTGCGCCAACGCTTAGATCTGGGCATTAAAGTCGTGCTTGAGCTGACAAAATCGGATAGTTTAATGGCGCATACACCGTGGAATCGCGAATCAGTTAAACTGCGAAATCCGTATATCGATCCATTAAACTTCTTACAAACCGAGCTATTAGCGCGGACACGTAAGGAAACAACCGAAACTCCTGCGTCTGAACATGTACAGTTAGCGCTAATGCTAACCATTGCAGGTGTGGCAGCGGGTATGAGAAACACTGGTTAATGAAAAAACTTTCCCGCACGATTTGCTTGGGACTGACTGTACTGCTTGGCGGCTGCGTCTCGCAGTACAGTATCAGCGAGCATGAAATGGAGCAGTACCTCAGTAAAGAGATCCACTTTGAGGTTAAACAAGGCAATCAATTAGTTGGCGCTGAAGTGCGCATTAACGACATCAGTGTCAAGCTAGGTGTAAAACCTGACACTATGAGCGTAAGTGCCGCAACTCAAGTATCAATTAAGAATCCGATCTTTCCATTGAGCGCCAAACTCACTACGACTTTCGAAGCCAAGCCTTGGTATGACAGCGCAACGCACAGTGTCTATCTGCGCCAACTCGAATTAGTCAAAGTGGAATCAACGCCCAAGGATATTGAAAAAGCGATTAGCAGTGCCACGCCGCAGGTGATGGGTTATCTAAGACAATTCTTAGAAAACCAGCCTGTGTATGTGCTGGATACCAAGGACAGTAACCAAGCACTGATGGCAAAAATGACCGAAAGCATTCAAGTTGCCCCAGGCAAATTAGTGCTTAAGTTCACTAAATAATCTGCCATTTTTGTATCTCTGTAGAAGTTAAAATGCTCCCTCGGGAGCATTTTTGTTGGCGGGCATAAATGGATATATACCCGTATAAGAGTTACTTACTGAATCGCCCAATCGACTGATAATCGACGATCACAGCTTCAGCTAAAAGCTCACGTCTTAGCATATCGTAAGCCACAGCAGCACTTAAACTGCGTACCAGATCCCGTGAACGTCTCGGTAGTTTAATCATCTGACTGTAAACACCGCCGCGAGTTGCTAAAGCGATCGCCACAGTGCCCACAGGTTTCTCATCTGTGCCACCATCGGGCCCCGCGATTCCACTGGTTGCCAGCGCATAATCACTGTCTAAAATTTGCCTTGCCCCCTTAGCCATTTCTTCCACAGTCGCAATAGAGACTGCACCATGATCATCTAAGGTTGAAGGATTAACACCTAACACGCGCACTTTAGATTCATTACTGTAAGTCACTAATCCGTGCTGTAAGTAAGATGAACTGCCGGGGAAATCAACTAACTGGCTAGTGATCATGCCGCCAGTGCAAGACTCGGCAACGCTTAAGGTCAAGCCTGAGTTAAGTAGCTTATAATGAATTTCTTCGGCAAGAGTGGCTTTATCGTCCGCGACAACCGCAGTACCCAGCACCATTTTGATGTGCCCAGCGACGCGAGGTAATACTGCAATCGCCTTCTCGCCACGGGCGAAAATCTTAATCTCAATATGCGGCATAGAAGAGCGGTAACCAATAGTAATGCCTTCTGGCAGCTCTAGCGGTTCTAACTTATCTGCCAAAGCGGACTCACCTTGGCCTATGGTCAATAGTTTCTTTAAGGCGACCTTAGCATCAAGGTTAAACTCTTCGCGAATAAAGGGCACAAACTGCTCTGTAACCATGTGCTTCAGCTCAAAAGGCACACCAGGCGTAAAGAATAACCAAGCGCGGTTAAGCTTAACTCTAAAACCACAAGCGGTTCCCACTGGGTTATCAACCATCACAGCTGACGCTGGCAGCATAGCTTGCTTGAGATTACTTAAAGGCATTTCACGGTTATTACGGGTAAACCACTCCTCTAAACGCTCACGCCACTCCGCATTCTCAACCAATGGTTCGCCCTTCGCCTTCGCCATCGCTAAAGCAGACATATCATCACTCGTCGGCCCGAGACCACCATTAACGAGAATCACATCTGCATGTAAGCTACGTTCTTGGAAAACCGCAATCAGATCCTCGAGGCGATCGCCGACTGTTACTCGACGCTGGATCTCGACACCATGCTCCATCATAGTACTGGCAAACCAAGCGGCGTTGGTATCAACAATCTGTCCCGCCAACACCTCTTCCCCAGTGCAAATCATCTCTAACTTCATCTCAGATCCTTATCTACCCCAATAAATTAAAACATAAGGTAAGTAACCGCTTAACTAATAGCAATAGCTAGGCTCGATCGAGAACTAAGATCGCTGTAGCAAAATCGGAGCATTGACAAAATAACCGTACAAATAACCAACAACCATTACTTATTATTGATGTCATGAAGAGTGAAAGAGAGTGTTAAGGAGAGAAAAATAGGAGGAAAACTGACTAATTAAATAGAAAATAGGCTGGATTTCACAAATTGCAGACGCAAAAAAGCCAGCTTATTCAGCTGGCTTGGTTACATCTCAATGAGATAATTAGGCACTTAGCGATGGCCTACTCTCACATGAGGGTGAAATCATAGCACTATAAATACGGAGTATTTAGCCATGATTGAACGCGAAGAAGCTTGTCTTCGTAGCCGGGGAGTCCGCTTAGCGGCGGGCGACCGCCATGGATGGTGGAAGTGTCAATATTGGAGGAACATTTATTGACCGACATCGAGGTAGGTTTTCGCGAAGCGTATAAACACCAAAGCCCTAGCGGTTTAGGCTAGGGCTTTGGTGTTTATTTGGATGCTTGGCGATGACCTACTCTCACATGGGGAGACCCCACACTACCATCGGCGCGTTTGCGTTTCACTTCTGAGTTCGGGATGGGATCAGGTGGTTCCACAAGGCTATTGTCACCAAGCAAATTCTGTTTATTACCGTGTCCATCTCTGGACCACGTTAATAATAATTTGAAAAGCTGATTTTCTGTTGAGTCTTTAACTTTATCAAGTATCTGTATTCTGTCTAAGGTCCGTAAAACCCATCTGGGTTGT
>NZ_JAKKRM010000070.1:0-566 GCF_025654295.1 Shewanella sp. SM23 | reverse complement strand
AGATTGCACGATAGATTGTCCTGTATGAGCTGCAAGTTGAGCCGCCAACTGTACAAGCCGTTTGGTCCTTCGTACATCCCCTAATTTTGCGCGCTGAAAAATGCTCTGTGCCCAGAGTGATGGTTCACTTAAAAACATGGCATGTGGTATCTGAAACAAAAGGTCAGGATCAGATCAGGTTAATTAAAAATGGTTCAAAAAAATCCCCCGGGGCAAACCGAGGGATTTGTGTAGAAGAGACAGACCATAGCGTGGGGATTTTTTATGTCTGTTGTTTCATCAAATTTAAGACAATAAAAAGCCCCGCAAATGCGTAATGCCGATCAGTTAAGACAGATCGCTTGACGATCTCGCTGAAAAGATCAAAATCCGATGACCTCATGTCATCGGATTTTTTTATGCAACTCTCAGAAGCACTCGCCCGTACTCATATTACCCGCCTAACCGAATTCACCTGCTTAGCAGATGTGTTAGAACCTGAGTTAATTCAATCTTGCCTAGACTCTCAGGGCGTTGCGACGTTAAGACTAAGACGGCGTAAATTGCCGATGGACGCGATGATTTGG
>NZ_JAKKRM010000069.1:0-571 GCF_025654295.1 Shewanella sp. SM23 | reverse complement strand
GCTTGGCGATGACCTACTCTCACATGGGGAGACCCCACACTACCATCGGCGCGTTTGCGTTTCACTTCTGAGTTCGGGATGGGATCAGGTGGTTCCACAAGGCTATTGTCACCAAGCAAATTCTTACTGGTTAATTGTCCGTCTGACGGCATTGTTTCCTCGCTACTGTGCTCATGTACTAACGTACACTCCGCGCCTCGCTCGTCACGGCTTTGTCAGCCTAACAATTTCCTGCGTAATTAACCTTTTGATTAAAATTTGAAAAGCTGATTTGCTTTGTTTGAGTCTTTAACTTTATCAAGTGTCGATATTCTGTCTAAGTTCGCTTAGCAAAACCCATCTGGGTTGTATGGTTAAGCCTCTCGAGTCATTAGTACATGTTAGCTCAACGCCTCACAACGCTTACACACCATGCCTATCAACGTCCTAGTCTCGAACGGCTCTTTAGAGGAATTAAATTCCTAGGGATGACTCATCTTAGGGCTCGCTTCCCGCTTAGATGCTTTCAGCGGTTATCGATTCCGAACGTAGCTACCGGGCAATGCCATTGGCATGACAACCCGAACACCAG
>NZ_JAKKRM010000068.1:0-615 GCF_025654295.1 Shewanella sp. SM23 | reverse complement strand
CCAGATCTCTACGCATTTCACCGCTACACCTGGAATTCTACCCCCCTCTACAAGACTCTAGTTCGCCAGTTCGAAATGCTATTCCTAGGTTGAGCCCAGGGCTTTCACATCTCGCTTAACAAACCGCCTGCGCACGCTTTACGCCCAGTAATTCCGATTAACGCTCGGACCCTCCGTATTACCGCGGCTGCTGGCACGGAGTTAGCCGGTCCTTCTTCTGTAGGTAACGTCACAGATATAGCGTATTAARCTACACCCTTTCCTCCCTACTGAAAGTGCTTTACAACCCGAAGGCCTTCTTCACACACGCGGCATGGCTGCATCAGGGTTTCCCCCATTGTGCAATATTCCCCACTGCTGCCTCCCGTAGGAGTCTGGGCCGTGTCTCAGTCCCAGTGTGGCTGATCATCCTCTCAGAACAGCTAGGGATCGTCGCCTTGGTGAGCCATTACCTCACCAACTAGCTAATCCCACCTAGGTTCATCCAATCGCGGAAGGCCCGAAGGTCCCCTCCTTTCCCCCGTAGGGCGTATGCGGTATTAGCAGTCGTTTCCAACTGTTATCCCCCTCGACTGGGCAGATCCCTAGGCATTACTCACCCGTCCGCCGCTCGCC
>NZ_JAKKRM010000067.1:0-615 GCF_025654295.1 Shewanella sp. SM23 | reverse complement strand
CTTCTAAGGTGATGCCTTGTTGCAGGGCTTCGTGTTTTTCCTTCCAGTTGTAAAGCAGGCTCGTGCTAACTCCAAGAGACTTTGCCGCATCGGCAACGCTATAACCTTGTTCTAGCACCATCAAGACAGCTTCATCTTTAAATGCCTGGGGATAACTCTTATGTGATTTCTTCAGACTCATATAGACCTCTTAATTTATTGACCATACTGTCTCAAAATTAAGTGTCCGATGGGATTAGACCAGAACAATGATAACCATACCGTTTTTTCCATTGCTTATTTGAGCCATGAAGCTGTTGCCAACTGACGGCTAAGTTTCGTGGATGTCCTTGTTCCCATAGTGCAGCACCTTCCCTAGGTGGAATGAGCACTAAAGCGCGTTTTCGACGAACGGCTTCGTGACAGGCTTTTGTGTCGTAAGCACCATCACCCGAGATATTGCGGATTTTTCGATGGGTTTGCTTAAGTAAATTGGGCATCACTTCTGCGTCTGTTACACCTGATAAACTGAGTTCTGCGGCAATAATTTCATGGCTATGTGTATCTACGGCAATATGCAGTTTGCGCCACACTCGGCGCTTTACATCTGTGCCATGTTTCTTCACTTTCCACTCA
>NZ_JAKKRM010000066.1:0-627 GCF_025654295.1 Shewanella sp. SM23 | reverse complement strand
TTTTATTGTCATCCCAAAACCACCGCCTCTGGCGGTGGTGATTGTTCCTTGAGGCTATAGCCTGAATTATGCCCATGCTAAAAGAGACTTCTTATTCACCACAAGTAAGAGGAAACGAAAAGCATGGGCGATTATAGAAGTTCATCACATGTTTATTGGCGTTGCAAATATCATATTGTTTGGACTCCGAAGTACCGTTTTAAAATGTTAAAAGGAAACCTTGGTAAGGAGTTATACAGGTCAATTTATATCCTTTGCAATATGAAGGGTTGTGAGGTTTTAGAATTAAACGTTCAGATAGACCACGTTCACTTGGTAGTCATAATCCCGCCGAAGCTGTCAGTATCAACGCTGATGGGAGTATTGAAAGGAAGAAGTGCGATAAGGTTATTCAATAAATTTCCTCATGTACGTAAAAAGCTATGGGGCAATAGCTTTTGGGCCAGAGGTTATTTTGTAGATACAGTAGGTGTTAATGAAGAAATCATTAGACGATATGTGCGCCATCAAGATAAACAAGATCAGGAACATGAGGCTCAATTGTCGTTGCAGATGATGTAGGTTCTTGGAATAGCCCCTTCCAGGGGCAAGTCAAAGCCGCCTTCTAAGAAGGCGGATTCTTTACTT
>NZ_JAKKRM010000065.1:0-667 GCF_025654295.1 Shewanella sp. SM23 | reverse complement strand
AGCACTAAAGCGCGTTTTCGACGAACGGCTTCGTGACAGGCTTTTGTGTCGTAAGCACCATCACCCGAGATATTGCGGATTTTTCGATGGGTTTGCTTAAGTAAATTGGGCATCACTTCTGCGTCTGTTACACCTGATAAACTGAGTTCTGCGGCAATAATTTCATGGCTATGTGTATCTACGGCAATATGCAGTTTGCGCCACACTCGGCGCTTTACATCTGTGCCATGTTTCTTCACTTTCCACTCACCTTCGCCATAGATCTTCAAGCCTGTCGAGTCGATAGCTAAGTGCTCAATGGCGCCGCGAGTCTTGGTTTTAAAAGCAATATTGACCGTTTTCGCGCGTTTACTGATGCAGGTGTAATGCGGGCAAGATAATGGGATGTCACCCAGTTTAAACACCGAATTGATGAAGCCCTGTAAGGCTCGCAGTGGTAATGGCTAAGTCGCTAAACACACGAGGACGACCTTGCTTGGGTTGCTCGACCTTGGCTTTCCACTTAGCGATTGCCTCCTCATCAATCCAGAAGGTAAGTGAACCGCGGTTGATTAAGGCTTGGTTGTATTGCTTCCAGTGGGTTGTTTTATAGCGAGGTTTTGACACGGTTGATGGGTAAGTTGATAGGCGATGCCGCTCAGATCTGCGGCTACGGTTTTAGTTCAAC
>NZ_JAKKRM010000064.1:0-670 GCF_025654295.1 Shewanella sp. SM23 | reverse complement strand
TATCCACAACGGCATTGCTGCTATCGGCCTGGGTTCTGGTATTGCCTGCATTATCCGTCGCAGTGACTGACACATTAAGATTGGAGGCATCGATGGCGCCTGCTACCAAGGTATAAGTAGCCGTCCAAGTGCCACTGTTATTGCTTGCCACCACAGCGGCACCCCCACCAAACTGGCTGAAGTCGACCGTTGCAGCACTGATAGTATCGCTGTTATCGTCGCCAATGGCAGAGTTGTCCCAGCTGGCCGTCACTGTATCGCCTACTATGTAAGCGCCAGCAGTACCTGTGCCGCCGGAAATACCGATATACACATCGGACACAAAAGGTGCAACGTTATCGAGTGTCGCGTTGCTGGTGTCTGCCGTTGTCGTGGTATTGCCCGCGTTATCGGTTGCACTGAAGGAAATATTCCGGTTGGTGGTGTCAATCGCACCAGCCACTATCGTGTAGGTTGCAGTCCAAGTACCACTACTGTTAGTTGCTGCAACGGCTGCACCACCACCAAATTGGCTGAAGTTGACAGTCGCGGCACTGATGGTATCGCTGTTATCGTCGCCAAAGGCGGAGTTGTCCCAGCTGGCAGTGACCGTATCGCCAATCTTGTAGGCGCCTCCGGTTCCGGTCGCACCGGAAATGCCAATGAAGGCATTGCTGACGGTCGGCGCTAT
>NZ_JAKKRM010000063.1:0-729 GCF_025654295.1 Shewanella sp. SM23 | reverse complement strand
AACTCGACTCCATGAAGTCGGAATCGCTAGTAATCGTGGATCAGAATGCCACGGTGAATACGTTCCCGGGCCTTGTACACACCGCCCGTCACACCATGGGAGTGGGCTGCAAAAGAAGTGGGTAGCTTAACCTTCGGGGGGGCGCTCACCACTTTGTGGTTCATGACTGGGGTGAAGTCGTAACAAGGTAGCCCTAGGGGAACCTGGGGCTGGATCACCTCCTTACCTATACGACTAACTTAATGTTTGCTGAGTGTTCACACAGATTGCTTGTTTATCTTCTCTTAGGAGAAGTCAGAGCTAAATGCGCCGCGAGCCGGTACGCATTGTTCTTTAACAATTTGGAAAGCTGATAGTATTTAATTGCATGAGTCTGTCATGTGATTAATTACAAAACGTTTAATGCGCAAGCATTGAACATGAGTTCTCAAACACTTTATTAAGTGTCTTGAATATTCAATAGTAAATTATTCTTTGCTAAATAGTTTACGTCTAAGGCGCGTCCACTTCTTTGGTCAGAAGTGAGACAAGTAAAACCAAGCTGGTCGCAATGCGGCGCAGATGAGTGAAACTCATTTGGGTTGTATGGTTAAGCGACTAAGCGTATACGGTGGATGCCTTGGCAGTCAGAGGCGATGAAGGACGTAGTAACTTGCGAAAAGCGTTGGCGAGCTAGTAACAAGCATTTGAGCTAACGATGTCCGAATGGGGGAACCCAGCAGCATAAGC
>NZ_JAKKRM010000062.1:0-756 GCF_025654295.1 Shewanella sp. SM23 | reverse complement strand
CTGTCTCTTCTACACAAATCCCTCGGTTTGCCCCGGGGGATTTTTTTGAACCATTTTTAATTAACCTGATCTGATCCTGACCTTTTGTTTCAGATACCACATGCCATGTTTTTAAGTGAACCATCACTCTGGGCACAGAGCATTTTTCAGCGCGCAAAATTAGGGGATGTACGAAGGACCAAACGGCTTGTACAGTTGGCGGCTCAACTTGCAGCTCATACAGGACAATCTATCGTGCAATCTCTTTCATCCAGTGCAGACATTGAAGCCGCTTATCGCTTTGTCCGTAACGAGCATATCAGTCCGGCAGCGATTGCTGAGGCAGGTTTTGCTGCCACAGTGCAAGCCTGCGAACCATTTGACTGCCTACTGGCGCTGGAAGACACCACGTCGTTGGAGTTCACCCACCCAAGTGTCGTGGAAGAACTTGGACATACCACGTCCCACAAACATTCCAGCGGGCTGGAAGCGCACACGGTTTTATTGTTTGCACCCAAGGCGCAGCAGGTCGTTGGACTGATTGAGCAGCATCGCTGGGCACGCGACCGCGAAGCCTATGGCCAGAAAAAACAACGTGCCAAACGTGATTATGAACAGAAAGAAAGTTACAAATGGCAACGGGCTTCAGCAGCGATGGCGACTCGCTTGGGACCACAGATGCAGAAGGTGATTTCGGTTTGTGACCGTGAAGCCGATATCATCGAATACCTGCGCTTTAAAACCGACACACAACAACGGTTTATTGTGCGCTCGATG
>NZ_JAKKRM010000061.1:0-769 GCF_025654295.1 Shewanella sp. SM23 | reverse complement strand
AACAAAAAATCAGAATTCATTGAGCCGCTGAAGTCGCAAGACGGAAGCAACAAAACTTTAATTGAAGAGTTTGATCATGGCTCAGATTGAACGCTGGCGGCAGGCCTAACACATGCAAGTCGAGCGGCAGCACAAGGGAGTTTACTCCTGAGGTGGCGAGCGGCGGACGGGTGAGTAATGCCTAGGGATCTGCCCAGTCGAGGGGGATAACAGTTGGAAACGACTGCTAATACCGCATACGCCCTACGGGGGAAAGRRGGGGACCTTCGGGCCTYYCGCGATTGGATGAACCTAGGTGGGATTAGCTAGTTGGTGAGGTAATGGCTCACCAAGGCGACGATCCCTAGCTGTTCTGAGAGGATGATCAGCCACACTGGGACTGAGACACGGCCCAGACTCCTACGGGAGGCAGCAGTGGGGAATATTGCACAATGGGGGAAACCCTGATGCAGCCATGCCGCGTGTGTGAAGAAGGCCTTCGGGTTGTAAAGCACTTTCAGTAGGGAGGAAAGGGTGTAGTTTAATACGCTATATCTGTGACGTTACCTACAGAAGAAGGACCGGCTAACTCCGTGCCAGCAGCCGCGGTAATACGGAGGGTCCGAGCGTTAATCGGAATTACTGGGCGTAAAGCGTGCGCAGGCGGTTTGTTAAGCGAGATGTGAAAGCCCTGGGCTCAACCTAGGAATAGCATTTCGAACTGGCGAACTAGAGTCTTGTAGAGGGGGGTAGAATTCCAGGTGTAGCGGTGAAATGCGTAGAGATCTGG